>NZ_JACMYO010000004.1 GCF_020889685.1 Bradyrhizobium oropedii | reverse complement strand
CTGCTTTCGCAGGGACGACGTGGGGCAAGACTGTTGAATCAGAACCTATCCGGCGGGCGTCAGGATCGCCCGCTGCGCCGCATGCCAGCTCTCTTCGTCGGGCGCGCACAACAAGCCGCCGGTCAGATTGACCGGCCTGTAGGGTGATCCGTCGAAATGTGCGCTGTAGCCGCCGGACTCGCGATGCAACAGCCAGCCGGCGGCATGATCCCACGGCATCAGCTTGTTGTAGAACAGCAGGTGGCAATGGCCTGACGCCGCCATGCGATACTCGTGCGCTGCGCATCGGAGCCAGGCGCTGGCGCCGAGCTTGGACAGATTGCCGGCAACGATTGCGCGCAGCGGCTCGGGCAGGAAGTTGACGCCGACCACCGCGTCCATCTGCTTGACCGGCACCGCCGGCGCCACCTTCAAATCATGCCGCCTGCCGTCCGGCAGCTCGAGCCACGCGCCCTCGCCGCGCAGCGCGAATGCAGTATCGTTGCTGACGGGATCATGGATCGCGCCGAACACGGCCTCGCCGCGCATCGTGGCGGCCACCACGCTGCCGAACAGCGGCAGGCTGGAGGTGAAGTTCCGGGTGCCGTCGATCGGATCGATGATGAAGGCAAGCTCCGCAGTTCCGACCTGATCGAGCGCGGCCGGGTCACGCGCCGTGCCCTCCTCGCCGATTACGGCAGCATTCGGAAATGCCCGCAGCAGCGCCGCCGATATCGCCTGCTCGGCGAGTTCATCAGCTTCGGTGACGACGTCGAACGCCGATGTCTTGGTGCGGACCTCGATCTCCCGCACGCGGCGAAAGCGCGGCATGATCTCGGTGCGGCCGACCTCGGCGAGGATGTTTCCGATGGTCAGCGCATCGGCATGGGACAGTTTCACGCGGCATTCTCCTGCGTTGCGTCAGTATCCTGTCGTGGAATCATGACTGCGCGGCAGTCACCGGCGTTGGTTGTAGACATCGATACAGACGGCGCCAAGCAGGACGAGACCCTTGATCACCTGCTGATAATCGATGCCGATACCGAGGATCGACATGCCGTTGTTCATCACACCCATGATCATGGCACCGACTACAGCGCCACCGACCCGGCCGACGCCGCCATAGGCCGACGCGCCGCCGATGAAGCAGGCGGCGATCACGTCGAGTTCGAAGCCGAGGCCGGCCTTCGGCGTCGCGGTGTTGAGCCGGGCTGCGAACACCAGCCCGGCGAGCGCGGCGAGCACGCCCATGTTGACGAAAGTGAGAAAGGTCAGCCGCTCGGTCTTGACCCCCGACAGTTTCGCCGCCTTGGCGTTGCCGCCGACCGCATAGATATGCCGGCCGACCACGGTCCTCCGCGTGACGAAGCCATAGAGCGCGATCAAGGCCGTCATGATCACGAGCACGTTCGGCAGACCCCGATGCGAGGCGATCAGGTATGTGAAGTAGAGCACGGCCCCCGCCAGCGCGACGCTCTTGACGATGAAGAATGCATAAGGCTCGACCTCGATGCCGTGCGCCTGCTCGCGCGCCCGGCTCTTGGCGCTCGCCAGCACCAGCACGAACGCCAGCACGACGCCGATCAGGAGCGACGTCGGGTAAAGCGTGCCTGCACTGGGGAACAGTTCGGGAATGAAGCCCGACGACAGCTTCTGGAAGGTCGACGGGAACGGCCCGAGCGACTGCCCTTGCAGCACCGCGAGCGCAAGCCCCTTGAACACCAGCATACCCGCCAGCGTCACGATGAAGGACGGGATCTTGAAATAGGCGACCCAGTAACCCTGGGCTGCGCCGATCGCGCCGCCGAGCAGGAGGCAGGCGATGAATGCGATGGGATAGCCGACATGGTAGCGCACCATCAGCACCGCCGCGACCGCGCCGACGAAGCCCGCGACCGAGCCGACCGAAAGATCGATATGCCCGGTGACGATCACCAGCAGCATGCCGAGCGCCATGATGACGATGTAGCTGTTCTGCAGCACGAGATTGGTGAGGTTGAGCGGCTGCAACAGCGTGCCGTCGGTGACGATCTCGAAGAACAGCATGATCGCGAGCAGCGACAGCAGCATGCCGTAGTTGCGCAGATTGTTCTTGATGAAGCCGGAATGCCTGGGAGATTCGGGAAGTGACACCGTCTTGTCGGTCATCGCGCCTCTCCTCCGGCACGTGCCACGCCGTCATCGGCGCGGCTTCCGGACATTCTGACATTGCGCATGATGGCGCGCATGATCTTCTCCTGGGTCGCATCGTCCTTGTCGAACTCGCCGACGAAGGCGCCGTCATTCATCACGCAGATCCGGTCGCAGATGCCGAGCAGCTCGGGCATCTCCGACGAGATCACGACGACGCCCCTGCCCGCCTCGGCGAGCTCGTTGATGATGGAATAGATCTCGTACTTTGCCCCGACGTCGATCCCGCGCGTCGGCTCGTCCAGAAGCAGCACCTTCGGATCGGTCATCAGCCATTTCGACAGCACGACCTTCTGCTGGTTGCCGCCCGAGAGGTCACCGGTTGCCTGGTAGACGTCGGAGCAGCGGATCCGCATCCGGGTGCGATAGTCGCTCGCGGCCCTCAGCTCGACGACATCGTCGATCACGCCGCGCTCCGACACCTTGCGGAGGCTCGCCACCGTCACGTTCTTGCGGACGTCGGCGGCAAGGATCAGCCCGAGCTGTTTGCGGTCTTCGGTGACATAGGCAAGTCCGGCAGCGATCGCCGCCGGCACGCTGGAGAGATCGGCCTCGTGTCCCTCGAGGCGGACCTTGCCGGAGACGTTGGTGCCCCAGGCGCGGCCGAACAGGCTCATGGCGAACTCAGTGCGACCGGCGCCCATCAGGCCGGCGATGCCGACCACCTCGCCGCGGCGCAGCTTGAAGTCGACGTTCTTGATCACCTGCCGCTCTGGATGCAGCGGATGATACACCGACCAGTTCTCCACACTCATCACGGGTTCGCCGATCTCGGCGCTTCGCTTCGGAAAGCGATGCGCGAGATCGCGGTCGACCATGCTTCGGATGATGCGGTCTTCCTCGATCCGCTCGGTGCGGCAGTCGATGCTGTCGACGGTGCGGCCGTCGCGCAGCACCGTGATGCGGTCGGCAACCCGCGCGACCTCGTTCAGCTTGTGCGAGATCAGGATCGAGGCGATGCCCTGCTCGCGGAAGGCCAGGAGCCGTTCGAGCAAGGCAGCGCTGTCCGCCTCGTTCAGACTTGCGGTCGGCTCGTCGAGGATCAAAAGGCGCACCCGCTTGGACAGCGCCTTGGCGATCTCAACCAGCTGCTGCTTGCCGACGCCGAGGTCGGTGATCAGCGTATCCGGAGACTCCCGCAAGCCGACCTGCGCCAGCAGCTCGGCAGTCCGCCGATGCACCGCGTGGCGGTCGATGACGCCGAAGCGCGACGGCGGATGCGACAGAAAGATGTTCTCGGCAATCGACATCAGCGGGATCAGCGCCAGTTCCTGATGGATGATGATGATCCCGAGCGCCTCGCTGTCATTGATGTCGCGGAACCGCCGTTCCTCGCCGTCGAATACGATCGACCCGTCATAGCTGCCGGCGGGGTAGACCCCGCTCAGCACCTTCATCAAGGTCGACTTGCCGGCACCGTTCTCCCCGACCAAGGCATGGATCTGCCCTGCCTCGACAGTGAAGCTGACGTCGCGCAGCGCCTGCACGCCGGCAAAGCTCTTGCGGACGCCGCGCATCTCAAGCATTGCCGTCATCGGATCATGTCCTGCAGCGTCGATCGGCCCCGGCACGGTGCGCCGCCGCTCCCCCGGCGATCCGGCCTAGAGCCCCGTTCCGATCAAATCGGAACGGGGCTCCAGATTCATGTTCTGACGCGTTTTCCTCGCGCGAACCGGTACCCACTTCGCTCGAAAACGCTCTAGTCGAATTGCGAGCGCTTATAGTAGCCGCTGTCAATCAGGACTTTCTCCCAATTGGTCTTGTCCACCACGACCGGCTTGAGCAGATAGGACGGAACCACCTTGACCCCGTTGTTGTAGGTCTTGGTGTCGTTGACGCTGACCTCCTTCTTGCTCAGCACGGCATCGACCATGTCGGCCGTGACCTTGGCGAGATCGCGGGTGTCCTTGAAGATGGTCGAATATTGCTCGCCGCGCAGCATCGCCTTGACCGAAGGCACTTCCGCATCCTGCCCGCTGATGAACGGCATCGGCTGGTCCTTGCTGCCATAGCCGACGCTCTTCAGCGAGGAGATGATGCCGATCGAGAGGCCGTCATACGGCGACAGCACCGCATCGACGCGCTTCTTGCCGTAGAAGGCGCTCAGCAGATTGTCCATCCGCGCCTGCGCGGTCGCGCCGTCCCAGCGCAGGGTTGCGACCTTGTTCATGCCGGTCTGGCCGCTGGCAACCACGAGCTTGCCGCTGTCGATATATGGCTTCAACACCGACATCGCGCCGTCGTAGAAGAAATAGGCGTTGTTGTCGTCGGGCGAGCCGCCGAACAGCTCGATGTTGAAGGGACCCTTGCCGTCCTTCAGCCCCAGTGCATTCACGATCGAGCTCGCCTGCAGCACGCCGACCTGGAAATTGTCGAACGTCGCGTAATAGTCGACGTTGGGGGTGTCGCGGATCAAGCGATCATAGGCGATCACCGTGATGCCCTGGGCCTTGGCCTGCTTCAGGGCATCGGACAGCGTGGTGCCGTCGATGGCCGCGATGACCAGCACCTTGGCACCCTTGGTCACCATGTTCTCGACCTGGGAGAGCTGGTTCGGAATGTCGTCTTCGGCATATTGCAGATCGGTGCCGTAGCCGCGCTCCTTCAGCACCTTGACCATGTTGTTGCCGTCGTCGATCCAGCGCGCCGAGGATTTGGTCGGCATCGCGATGCCGATGGTCGGCTTGCTCTGGGCCAGCGCATCCGATGCGGCCGCGGAGAGACCTGTTAACGCCAGCGCAAACAAGGCGGTCTTCAATCTGAACATGCTTCGCTCCCTCGATTTTTTTTGAGTTGGATTACCGTTGTCGTGGACAGCGTCAATCGACCGCTATCATTCGTAGGCTGGCCGCCGATCTATGGCGATGTCGGATTTGCGCCGGGACCGCCACCAACCGAAATTGCGGGATGTCGATTGAACCCGTCAACAGCGCCAATGCTCGCTCCGCACGATCAGCCACGTCGATCAGCCAAGTCGATCCTGCCATGCCGGGTTCGCCTGCGAGTCACGTCGTGGGACGGATGAGGTGGAGGACCATGAGGCGCCTGTCTCCCGGAATCGTTGGCGAGCGCCAGCGTCCGCCAGAGCGCGTCTGGTGGTACGGCACGTGCCTCCGGCAACTTTTGGTGGATGGCGCCCCCATGGATACAAGCACCGACGACCATTTATTTCACCATCCGAATAAATCCATCGGAAAGCGGAGGATCATGGGGTGCAAACTCCCGGAATTGGCTGGCAGGCCCACCTTCAACTAGGTGGCGCTGCTGCTTCTGGCAACCTTCGGTGGGATTGTGCCCTTACCCTGCTAGGGACGCAAGGGCCATTTATTTCACTATGCGAATAAATTGATCTGGACTGTCGCTTGGCGGCGGCAGCGGCCTTCAGGCGTCGAGGTCAGAGAGATCATCGACGACAAGCAGCGCCTCGGCAAAATCGTCATCGCTGAAATAGGTGCTGCGGGTGATGACCACGGGAATGCCGGCCTGTGCCGCGGCGACGAGGCCGTTGCCGGAATCCTCGACCGCGATGCAATCCACCGGCCCGAGCCCGAGCCGCGCCAGCACCTCGACATAGACATCCGGCGCCGGCTTCTTGCGTGGCACGTCGTCGCCGGCGACGATCGCCTCGAACAGATCGACCCAGTCCACCCCAAGCGCAACCGAGAGCAGCGCCTCGATATTGCCATGCGAGGTCGTCGTGGCAATCGCCAGGCGCTGGCCACGGCGGCGCGCGCCGGCAAGCCAGGCCCGGACGCCCGGCCGCAACGGGCAACCGCCTCCCGCGATCAGCGCTGCGTAACGCCCGGTCTTGATCCGGTGCAAGTCGGCGATCTCGGCGAATGTCAGCGAGGGAACCGCGTTGCGCTGGTCGAAGGCGCGGATGCGCTCCTTGCCCCCGGCAGTTCGAAGCAGCCGCGCGTAGGTGACCTGATCCCAGAACCAATCGAGCCCTGCTTCGGCAAACGCCTCATTGAAGGCGCGGCGATGCACTTCCTCGGTCTCGGCCAGCGTGCCGTCGACATCGAAGATCAAGGCGCGCGCGCTTGCGATGATGCCGCGTATCCCGGCGGACCGGATCATCGCGAGCGCCTGGTTCATCGTCCCTCGCCCGCCCCTTTCGCGAACACGCGGCTGGCCAGCACGTCGCCGGCCTCGATCGACATCACGTCGTCGGCGGTCAGCGTGCGGTCGAGCTTCGCCACGATCCGGTTGGCCTGGCGCAGCCGGATGCGGTCCAGCGCGTTGCGGATCGAGCGTGCATTGGAGAAAAGCGGCTGTTCCTTGCGGATGCCGATGTACCGGGTGAAGGCCTCGCGCGCCTCCGGAGAGAAACGATAATTCTGCTGCTGCAACATCAGCTCGGCGATCCAAAGCAGCTCGCCGTCCGAATAGTCCGGGAAGTCGATGTGGTGCGCGATGCGCGACCGGAAACCCGGATTGCTCTGGAAGAATTTCTCCATGCGGTCGCCATAGCCCGCCAGGATCACCACCAGATCCTCGCGCTGCGCTTCCATGATCTGCAGCAGGATCTCGATCGCCTCCTGCCCGTAGTCGCGCTCGTTCTCGGGACGATAGAGATAATAGGCCTCGTCGATGAACAGCACGCCGCCCATCGCCTTCTTCAAGATTTCTTTCGTCTTCGGCGCGGTGTGGCCGATATATTGCCCGACGAGATCATCGCGCGTGACGCTGATGACGTGGCCGCGGCGCACGAAACCGAGCTTGTGCAGGATGCCTGCCATCCTGAGGGCAACCGTGGTCTTGCCAGTGCCGGGATTGCCGGTGAACGACATATGCAAGGTCGGGAATGTCGTCGCCAGCGCCATCTTTTGCCTGATGCGTTCGACCAGCAGGAGCGATGCGATCTCACGGATACGGGTCTTCACCGGCTTGAGGCCGATCAGTTCGGAATCGAGCTGGTCGAGCACGTCACCGATGCCGAGGTCGGCGAATTCATGCCGGAGGTCGATGGTCTGGAGCGGGGTCTCGCTGATCTGTTCTTGCGCTTGCGTCATTATCCTCTCGCTTTCAGAAAAGCTCCGTCGCCGCTGCGGCGACGACGGAGAAGTGCATCCGGACCAGACGGTCGAGGGAGCAACCCGCCTGGCTTGTCAACCGGACGCGGTCACTGATCTGCGTAACGCTCGCCCTCGGGGCGATCCGCCGCATAGGAATGCGTCGCGTAACGAAGGTTGCGTCCGGCAGCCTCCGAGCGGTCGAGCCGGAAGCCCGGCTCCTCGCGCGGCCGGTTGACGATGAAGGAGATGCGAACCGACTCCCAGCCGTGACCGGAATCAAAGCCGGAGATCCGGATGTAGCGGTCGCCATAGACCCGCCGGCAATCGGCGAGCTCCTTCATGATCCCGGCCGCATCGCGCAGGT
The DNA here is from genome assembly GCF_020889685.1 of Bradyrhizobium oropedii. Taxonomy (GTDB): domain Bacteria; phylum Pseudomonadota; class Alphaproteobacteria; order Rhizobiales; family Xanthobacteraceae; genus Bradyrhizobium; species Bradyrhizobium oropedii. The sequence continues at coordinate 94,883 of NZ_JACMYO010000004.1, read as the reverse complement.
CGAACATCGGCAGGCCCCACATGTCCCAATAGGTGTTGCGGGGATGCGGATCGTCGGTGAACTCGATGTTCACCGCCCAACCCTTGTCGAGACAGTATTGCACCTGCGCAGCGATCTGCTCATCGGTGAGATCGGGCAGGAAAGAGAAGCAGCCTTGGGTCACGCGCATGAGAAACTCCTGTCAGACCGCCATGCTCGGCGTGGGAACGAAATCGGGGGCGTCCGTCGATTCGTAGTTGAAGGTGACGTCCTTCCAGACATCGAGCGCCTCGCGCAGCGGCGTGCAGGTCTGCGCCGCCTTGGCCAGGATCTCCGGCCCCTCGTGGACGTAGTCGCGTCCCTCGTTGCGGGCGAGGATCATGGCTTCCAGCGCGACGCGGTTCGCGGTGGCGCCGGCCTGGATGCCGCGGGGGTGGCCGATGGTGCCGCCGCCGAACTGCAGCACGACATCCTCGCCGAGCAAATCGAGCAGCTGATGCATCTGACCGGCATGAATGCCGCCGGAGGCCACCGGCATCAGCTTGTTGAGGCTCGCCCAGTTCTGGTCGAAGAACACACCGTGCTCGAGCTGCATCGGATTGAAGTCCTCGCGGCAGATATCGTAATAGCCCCGCGTGGTATTCGGATCACCCTCGAGCTTGCCGACAACAGTGCCGGCATGGATGTGATCGACGCCGGCGAGCCGCATCCATTTCGCGATCAGGCGGAACGAGACGCCATGGCTGCGCTGCCTGGTGTAGGTCGAGTGACCGGCCCGATGCAGATGCAGGATCATGTCGTTCTTGCGCGCCCACTTCGCCATCGACTGGATCGCGGTGTAGCCGATCACGAGGTCGATCATGACGATGTTGGAGCCGAGCTCATGAGCGAACTCGGCGCGCTCGTACATGTCCTCCATGGTCGCCGCGGTGACGTTGAGATAGGTGCCCTTGATCTCCCCGGTCGCGGCCTGTGCACGGTTGACCGCTTCCATGCAGTACAGGAAGCGCTCGCGCCAGTGCATGAAGGGCTGCGAGTTGATGTTCTCGTCGTCCTTGGTGAAGTCGAGCCCGCCCTTCAGCGCTTCATAGACGACACGGCCGTAGTTGCGGCCGGACAGACCGAGCTTCGGCTTCACGGTGGCGCCGAGCAAAGGACGGCCGAACTTGTCGAGCCGCTCGCGCTCCACCACGATGCCGGTTGCCGGGCCCTGGAACGTCTTCACATAGGCGACCGGCAGCCGCATGTCCTCGAGCCGCAATGCCTTCAACGGCTTGAAACCGAACACATTGCCGATGATCGACGCGGTCAGGTTCGAGATCGAGCCCGGCTCGAACAAATCGAGGTCGTAGGCGATATAGGCGAAGTAGCTGCCCGGCGAGTTCGGCACCGGATCGACGCGATAGCACTTCGCCCGGTATTTCTCCGCGGCGGTCAGCCGATCGGTCCACACCACGGTCCAGGTCGCGGTCGAGGATTCACCGGCCACCGCAGCGCAGGCCTCGGTCGGATCGACGCCGTCCTGCGGCGTGACGCGGAACAGCGCGATGACGTCGGTGTCCTTGGGCTCGTAATTCGGCTCCCAATAGCCCATCCGCTTGTATTCCATCACGCCGGACTTGTAGCGATCCTTGCCACGCACGGTCATCGATTGCTGAATGTTCATCTGAATCTCCTGTCTTTCGCTGGCCATTGCTCAGGCGGCCTGGGTCATCTTTCCAATCTGCGGGTCGAGCGCGCCGGCGCGATAGCGACGGGCCATTTCAGGCAGTGCCACGACCTTGATTTTGGCGGCATTACCGGCCGTGCCGAACTGCTCGAAGCGGTCGCGGCAGAGTTCGCGCAGCGCATCCATCGCCGGCTTGAGGAATTTGCGCGGATCGAACTCGCTCTTCGACTGCGTCGCGACCTTGCGGAAGGCTGCGGCCATCGCCAGCCGGCAATCGGTGTCGATATTGACCTTGCGCACGCCATGCTTGATGCCGCGGACGATCTCCTCGACCGGCACACCCCAGGTCTGCGGCATCTCGCCGCCGTACTGGTTGAACATGTCCTGCAGCGGCTGCGGCACCGAAGACGAGCCGTGCATCACCAGATGCGTGTTCGGCAGGCGCGCATGGATCTCCTCGACCACGCGCATCGCCAGGATCTCACCGTCGGGCTTGCGCGTGAACTTGTAGGCGCCATGCGAGGTGCCCATCGCGATCGCGAGCGCATCGACCTTGGTCGCGCGAACGAAATCGACAGCCTGGTCGGGATCGGTGAGCAGCTGATCGTGGCTCACTGTGCCTTCGACGCCGTGACCGTCCTCCTGCTCGCCGCCGCCATGCTCGAGTGAGCCCAGCACGCCGAGCTCGCCTTCGACCGACGCGCCGACCCAGTGTGCCATGTCGGCCACCCGGCGGGTGATATCGACGTTGTCGTCATAGTCGGCCGCGGTCTTGGCGTCGGCCTTCAGCGAGCCGTCCATCATCACGGAGGTGAAGCCGTAGCGGATCGCGGTGGCGCAGGTCGCCTCCTCGTTGCCGTGATCGAGATGCAGGCAGAGCGGGATCTGCGGATACATCTCCTCCAGCGCATCGATCATCTTCGCCAGCATGATGTCGTTGGCGTAGGACCGCGCGCCGCGCGAAGCCTGGATGATGACCGGCGCATCGCAGGCGGCCGCCGCCTCCATGATGGCGAGGCCCTGCTCCATGTTGTTGATGTTGAAGGCCGGCACGCCGTAGCCGCGTTCGGCGGCGTGGTCCAGCAATTGCCTCAGTGTGATCCGCGCCATCGTGGCGTCCTCCTTTCAATTCGCTCGTTGAATGAGCTGTTTTGCGCTGGCGGCGACCGCCGCTGGCGTGATGCCGAATTCGCGGTAGAGCACGTCGGCCGGCGCCGAGGCGCCGAAGCCGGTCATGCCCACGAACGCACCGTCGTCGCCGAGCCAACGCGCCCAGTCGCCTTCGACTGCGGCTTCCACGCCGACGCGCGGGGCGCTGCCCAGCACCTTCGTGCGATAATCGCGCGGCTGCTGGCGGAAGAGGTCGAAGCACGGGGCCGAGACGACCGCGGCCTGTACCCCGTCTTCCGCCAGCTGCTTTGCGGCTTCGAGCGCGATCGCCACCTCCGAACCCGTTGCAATCAGGGTGACGTCACGCGCGAAGGCCGGCTCGACGAGAACGTAGGCGCCGAGCGCAACCTGGTTGTCCTTGATATCGGTGCGGACCGTCGGCAGCGCCTGCCGCGACAGGCAGAGGATCGACGGCGCGGTCTCCGCCTTCAGCGCGCAGTCCCAGGCCTCCGCCGTCTCGACCGCATCGGCCGGGCGGAACACCAAGACGTTCGGGATCGCGCGCAGCGCGGCCAGATGCTCGACCGGCTGATGCGTCGGCCCGTCCTCGCCGAGCCCGATCGAGTCATGCGTCATGACATGGATGACGCGGATCCCCATCAGCGCCGCGAGACGGATCGCCGGCCGGCTGTAATCGGCGAAGCTGAGGAAGGTGCCGCCATAGGGAATGAACCCGCCATGCAGCGCGATGCCGTTCATCGCCGCGGCCATGCCGTGCTCGCGGATGCCGTAGTGGATATAGCTGCCGTCGAGCGTTTCCGGCCGCACCGAAACCTGCGACTTCGCCAGCGTCAGGTTGGAGTGCGTGAGGTCGGCCGAGCCGCCCTGCAGATTCGGCAACGCCTCCGCGATCACGTCGATGACCTGCTGCGAGGCCTGTCGCGTCGCGAGCTTCGGCCGCTCGGTTGCAAAGCGCTCAACGAGCGTCGCCATCGCCTTGGTATAGGCGCAGGGCAGTCTCCGGTTCAGCGCATCGTGGAACGGTGACCGTTCGCCCTTGTCTGCCTTGCAGGCGGCACGCGAACGCTCGATCCACGCCCGCCGCGCGTCGCGGCCACGGCCGCCGAGCTCGCGCCATTCGGCCAGAACCACATCGGGGATCTCGAACGCCGGATACGGCCAGCGCAGCGCGCTGCGGGTCTTCGCCACCTCATCGGCACCGAGCGGCGCGCCATGCGCCTTCTCGCTGCCCTGCCGGTTCGGCGCACCGAACCCGATCACCGTGCGGCAGGCAATCAGCGACGGACGATCGCTTGACCGTGCCTGCCTGATCGCCGCGGAGATTGCCTGCGGATCGTGGCCGTCGATGCGGCAGACGTTCCAGCCGCTGGCCGCAAACCGCGCGGTCTGGTCGTCCGAACAGGACAACGAGGTCGCGCCGTCGATCGAGATGCGATTGTCGTCGAACAGCACGATCAAGCGGTTCAGCCGCAAATGGCCTGCGAGCGAGATCGCCTCATGGCTGAGGCCCTCCATCAGGCAACCATCGCCGGCGATCACATAGGTGTAGTGGTCGACGAGGTCGTCGCCGAAACGGGCGTTCATCAAGCGCTCGGCCAGCGCCATGCCGACCGCGGTCGCAATGCCCTGCCCGAGCGGCCCGGTGGTGGTCTCGACTCCCGGGGTATGGCCATATTCGGGATGGCCCGGGGTCTGCGAGCCCCACTGCCTGAACGCCTTGAGCTGATCGAGCGTCATGCTCTCGTAACCGGTGAGATAAAGCAGCGCATAGAGCAGCATCGAGCCGTGGCCGGCCGACAGGACGAAGCGGTCGCGGTCGGGCCAGGCCGGATCCGCCGGATCAAATTTCAGGAAGTCGGTGAACAGCACGGTGGCGACATCGGCCATGCCCATCGGCATGCCGGGATGGCCGGATTTCGCCTGCTCCACCGCGTCGATGGCGAGGAAGCGGATGGCGTTGGCCATCTCGTTGTGTGCGACGTCAGGGCGGCTGGCAACGGACGCAAGTGCGGTCGTCATATCGTTCGCCTCTTTCGTTCGATCAGTTGCAGGATCAGCGGGGTCAGGATCAGCTGCATCGCGAGGTCGAGCTTGGCGCCGTGCACCACGATCGAGTTGGCGCGCGACATGAAGCTGTTCGGGATCATCGAGAGCAGATAGGGAAAATCGATGCCGCGCGGGTTCTTCAAGCGGATCACGACCATCGATTCATCGGGCGTCGGGATCCAGCGCGCGATAAATGGATTCGACGTGTCGACGGTCGGCACACGCTGGAAGTTGATGTCGGTCTCGGTGAATTGCGGGCAGATGTAATTCACATAGTCCGGCATGCGGCGCAGGATGGTGTCGGTCACAGCCTCGGTGGAATAGCCGCGATGGCTGCGATCGCGATGCAGCTTCTGGATCCATTCGAGATTGATGACCGGCACGACGCCGATCTTGAGGTCGGCGTGCTGCGCGACATTCACCTTGTCCGTGACCACGGCGCCATGCAGGCCCTCGTAGAACAGCAGGTCGGAATTCTCCGGCAGCGCTTCCCAGGCGGTGAAGGTGCCGGGCTTGGCGCCGTAAAGCCGCGATTCCTCCTCGTCGTGCACATAGTGCCGCGTCGTTCCGGTGCCGGTCTCGGCATAGTCGCTGAACAGCTTTTCCAGTTCCTCGAACAGATTGGTCTCGGGGCTGAAATGGCTGAAGTGCTTGTTGCCGCGCTCGGCCTTCTCCGACATCATGCTGCGCATCTCGGCGCGGTCGTAGCGGTGGAAGGCGTCGCCCTCGATGTAGGCCGCAACCACGTTCTCGCGGCGGAAGATGTTCTCGAACGTCTTCTTCACCGAGGTGGTGCCGGCGCCGGACGAGCCGGTGATCGAGATGATGGGATGTCGACGAGACATGCGTTCCCCCTCAGCGGAACAGGCCGCGCCGCGCGAACAGCGGGGCATCGCTGCTCTCGAACAACGGCTCGACGGTCAGGTGGATCGCATCGACGTCGCGCACGGCGCGCGCCGATCCCATGATGAGCGGCACCCGCTGATGCGGCGTACGTGCCGATAGTTCGAGGATGCGCGCCCGGCCACTCGACGCGGCGCCGCCCGCCCATTCCATGATCAGTGCGATCGGATGCGCCTCGTACAACAGGCGCAACCGGCCTTCGCGGTAACCCTGGCGCGCATCCGCCGGATACAGGAACACGCCGCCCCGCATCAGGATTCGGTAGGCTTCCGCCACCAGCGAACCGATCCAGCGCATGTTGTAGTCCTGCCCGAGCTCGCCATTCACCCCGGCAAGGCAGTCGTCGATGTAGTTGCGCACCGGGCTGCTCCAATGCCGCCGGTTCGAGGCATTGATGGCGAACTCCGACGCGCCCTGCGGCACCCGCAGGTCACGCGCAGTCAGGACGAACTCGCCGGTTCGCGGGTCGAGCGTGAAACAGTCGACGCACTGGTCGAGCGCCAGCACAAGCACGGTCTGCGGACCGTAGATGAAGCAGCCGGCGGCACATTGCGCCGTGCCGGGCTCGAAGAAGGTCGAGATGACGTCGTTGCCCTTCGGCCGGATCGAGAAGATCGTGCCGATCGAGATATTGTTTTCGAGATTGGCGGAGCCATCGAGCGGATCGATCGCGACACAGAGCGGCGCGTCGGGATCGAGCGTCTCGGGCAGCTCGACCTCCTCGGACAAAACCGCAGCGACCGGCGCGGCCCGCAGCGCGTCGCGCATCAGGCGGTCGGCGACGATGTCGATGGTCTTCTGACGATCACCGTCGGGATTGACGCCGCCGCTCTCGCCGCCGATGCCGGCGAGCGGCCCGACGGCAATGATGCGCGACAGCTCGATCGCGGCACCGGCAAGCGCTTCGATCACCACAACGGTCGCGGCACGCAACGGGTTGTGCTGCGTCGGCCACTCCAGATGGGCATGTAATGCAGGACGAATCTCCACCGGCCTCTCCCTATGATCGCGCCCTCTGTCCCGAGGCTTCGAGAGGCGACCTCAGGGGAGTCGCCTTCGCCGTATCAACGCGCGAATTGCCCAATTAGGGAAATTTTATTATCTTTGGTCCGGGCAAAGTATTTCTTATGGAGCTTGTCATGGCCGGCAACTTCTCGCGGGATCTCACCATCCGCCAACTGCGCGCATTGTCGACCTTGCACGAGGCCGGCTCGATCACGTCCGCGGCCAACCGCTTGAACCTGACGCAGCCGGCGGTGACACTGCAGCTTCGCAACCTCCAGGCGCTCGCGGGTTTGCCGCTGATTCAGCGCACCGGTGATGGCATGGCGCTGACGGATGCCGGCGCGCATGTGCTGACGCTGGTCGAGCGGATCGAAGCCGCGTTGAAGGATTGCGAGCAATCGCTCGACATGATCGCCGGCCGCAGCGGCGGCCGCGTCGCGATGGGCGCGGTCTCTACCGCGAAATACTTCGTGCCGTTCGCGATCGCGGCGTTCTCGCGCCGCTTCCCCAAGATCGAGGTCACGCTGCGAATCGGCAACCGCGAGGAGATCCGCGACGCGTTGCGCGGCTACGATCTCGACATCGCCGTGATGGGCCGGCCGCCGGCCGATGTCGAGGTCGAGATGAAGCCGCTCGGCCGGCATCCGCACTTCATCATCGCCGCCCCCGATCATCGACTGGCGCGGCGCCGGCACGTCGCCCCGTCGGAGCTCGCCAATGAAACCTTCATCACCCGCGAGCAAGGGTCAGGCACGCGGATGCTGATGCAGCAATATTTCGAGCGGGTCGGGCTCGAGCCGAAGCTCGGCATGGCGATGGACAGCAACGAGACCATCAAGCAGGCGGTCATGGCCGGGCTCGGCATCGCCTTCATCTCCCAGCATACGGTGTTCCATGAGCTGGAGGATGGCCGCCTGGTGGTGCTCAAGGTGAAGGGCCTGCCGATCGTCCGGCAGTGGCACGCGATCCGGCGCATCGACAAGATCCTGCTGCCGCCCGCGCAGGCGATGCTGGAATTCCTGGGCAAGGAGGGCTGGCGGTACCTGCCGAATTCGCACTAGTGCCAAGCCATCGACGGATCGAGAAAATCGAGCTGGTGCCGTGTGTTAACCATTGAAGTTCCGGCGAACGCATGTCACATCTTGAGTGCGGTCAGTGGCGGACCGTATCCCTGCGAGGGAGGATGCACTGCAAAACCAGTCCCCGCCGATGCCTGACTTCAAGGCGTTATTCGAGGCGGCGCCCGGCCTTTATCTGGTGCTGACCCAGCCCGACTTCCATATCGTAGCAGCAAGCGACGCCTATCTGCGCGCCACCAGGACCGAGCGCGCGGCGGTCCTCGGGCGCAACCTGTTCGAGATCTTTCCCGACAATCCGGACGATCCTGCCGCCGACGGCGTGCGGAACCTGCGCGCCTCACTCGAGCGCGTGGTCCAGTTCCGCCGCCCCGACACCATGTCTGTGCAGAAATACGATATCCGCAAGCCCGAGTCGGAGGGCGGTGGATTCGAGGAGCGCTACTGGAGCCCGCGCAATACGCCGGTGTTCGGGCCGACCGGACAGTTCATCTACATCATCCATCGGGTGGAAGACGTCACCAGCTTCATTCAGCTGAGGCAGCGCGGCGCCGAGCAGGCTGAGCTGACCGACCGGCTGCGCGAGCGCACCGAGCAGATGGAGGCTGAAATCTTCATGCGCGCCCGCGAGGTCGAAGCCGCGCGCGAACAGCTCGAAACCGAACAGAAGCTGCGCCAGGTGCAGAAGATGGAGGCGGTCGGGCACCTCTCCGGCGGCATTGCCCACGACTTCAACAATATCCTGACCGTCATCACCGGCCTGATCGACATTCTCGCAGAGGCCGTCGAACATGATGCCGCGCTATCGTCTGTCGCCAAGATGATCACCGACGCCGCATTTCGCGGTGCCGAAGTGACCAAGCACCTGCTGGCCTTCTCGCGGCTGCAGCCACTGCAACCGCGTGAAGCCAATCTCAACACGCTGGTGCAGGACACCGCGCGGTTGCTGCGCCCCTCGCTCGGCGAGCAGATCGAAATCGATACCGCGCTCGAACCCGACGCCTGGACGGCCTTCATCGACCCCAATCACATGGCGACCGCGCTGCTCAATCTCGCCGTCAATGCCCGCGATGCGATGCCCGATGGCGGCAAGCTGATGCTGGAGACGAGCAACGTCATCCTCGACGAGGTTTATGCCGCCGCCAACCCGGATGTGCGGGCGGGTGAATACGTGATGGTCGCCGTCAGCGACACCGGAGACGGAATCCCCTCGGCAATTCGCGACAAGGTGTTCGAACCGTTCTTCACCACCAAGGACACCGGCAAGGGCACCGGCCTTGGGCTCAGCATGGTCTACGGCTTCATCAAGCAGTCCGACGGGCATCTCAAGATCTATTCCGAAGAAGGTCACGGCACATCGATCAAGCTCTATCTGCCGCGCAGCACGGGCGACATGGTCGACGTCGAACCGCCCGCCCCAGTCGACACGCGTGGCGGCAACGAAACGATCCTTGTCGTCGAGGACGATCCGCTGGTCCGCAATTACGTCAGCGCCCAGCTCGAACAGCTCGGCTACCACACGATGGTCACCGCCAACGGCCCGGAAGCACTGGCTGCGATCGACAAGGGGTTCGTCTGCGACGTGCTGTTCACCGACGTCATCATGTCCGGCGGCATGAATGGCCGGCAGGTGGCCGATGCCGTGATCGCCAAGCTGCCCTCGGTGCGCGTGCTCTTCACGTCGGGCTACACCGAGGACGCGATCTTCCACCACGGCCGTCTCGACCCCGATGTCACGCTGCTGCCGAAACCCTACCGCAAATCCGATCTCGCCCGAATGATCCGGCAAGTGCTGGCGCAGTCTCCCGCAGCGGCGGTAGCAGCCAAGTAAAGCGGCTCACCTAGGGTCCAAAGCTCGAGCGGCTCTGGATCTTCCAGGCGCCGTCGAGCAGGCTCAGCACATAGAGGGAATCGTAGACCCCGATGATCGATCCGTCCTCGCGATAGCGCGTGTAGCGGACGGCGTAGTGGGCTTTGGCCGGCGAGGACTGGACCAGCCTGGTCTCATTCCAGGCGCTGTGGTGCCAGCCGTCCTGCTTGCGCAGCCGCTCGAACAGGTCCATCGGATTGCTGCCGCTCTGCTGGTAGACGGTGACCACGCCGCCGGCGATCCGCACATGCGGGAAATGCATCAGCGCATCCACGGCTGACGCGTCATACCGATTGAGCGCCGCCATCCAGCGCGTCAGCACATCCTGGCATTTGACCTCGTCGTCGTGCGAAATTTTCGCCTCGACGGTGTAGGTCGCGGCCGCCTCCGGCATCACGCGTCTCCGCCCTGCATTTTGATCTGGTCGGCCGGCGCAGCGCATCCCGACAGGAACAGCGCCGCACAGGCCTTGGCGCGCGCTTCGATCTCGCTGCGCGTCAGCACCGGCTTGTGCCCGAACATCACGTCGCGCTGCGGCTTGAACACGAACATGCCGAGCAGCATGCCTGCGGCCGCCTCAGTATCATCAAGCACGATCCGCCCTCGCCGCTGCTGCACGCCCAGCCAACTCGCCAGCGCCGCGATGGTCCGCCGCATGGCCTTCTCGTAGAAGGTCTCGGCAATGTCGGGAAATTTGTCGCTCTCCGCTAGGATGATCCGTTGCAGCGCGATCACCTCGGCATCGAGAATGAGCTCGGCGCAAGTCTGCAAGGCGATCTCCAGCGCCGCCGCAACATTGCGACCGTCGCAGGCGCCGAGATTCACGATGGACACGAACCGGTCCACCCTGTCGGTCACCATGCCTTCGAACAGCGCCAGCTTGGTCGGGATCAAACGATAGAGCGTCTTGGTGGAGACGCCGGCCCGGCAGGCCACGTCGGCGATGCTTGCCGCCGCGAAGCCGCGCTCGGAGAACTCGCGCCGCGCCGCCTCATAGATCAGCGCACGCGTCTCATCGTCGGAACGAAGCTGCGGCCGCCCGCGACCGCGCCGCTCCGGCACGCTTTGCTCAGTCTGGACTTTGTCGTTCCGGTTCATCCGCGAGCCATGCTTTTAGATGATGACTGTCATTCTATTGACAGTCCCAATATGGGCTCTATTTTGGAAAACATCAAGTTTCCTAATTTATCCCGTGACCGGATGCCGAGATTAGCAAGGTTTTCCAACGGGATAGAGCAGATCAGGAGCGCCTGCCATGAGCCAGCATGAGACATCATTCAAAGCCGAAAGCCAGGTTCCGGCCGAGACCGCCAAGCAATTGATCGCAAATCCGGAAGCCGCCAAGCCGGCTGCCGCCAAGGGCAAGCTTCGACGCCTGCTGCTGACCGGGGCTGCGCTCGCGCTGCTCGCGGGCGGCGCCTGGTACGGCTGGGATTACTGGACGGTCGGCCGTTTTCAGGTCTCGACCGACGACGCCTATGTGAAGGCCGACAACACCACCATCGCGCCCAAGGTCTCCGGCTATCTCAGCGCGGTGCTGGTGGGCGACAACGAGCATGTGCGTGCCGGCCAGATGCTGGCGCGGATCGACGATCGCGATTTCAAGGTCGCGCTGGATCAATCCAAGGCCGACGTCGCCGCCGCTGAAGCTGCGATCACCAGCAAGCGCGCGCAGCTCGACGTGCAGCACTCGGTGATCGAAGCGGCGCGCGCAACGCTCGCCGTGGATACCGCGAACCAGACCTTCGCCGAGCAGGAGAACAAGCGCTACACCGACCTCGCCGGCACCGGCTACGGCAGCGTGCAGAACGCGCAGCAGGCGCAGTCTCGCTACGCCAGCGCACAGGCCGCCATCGCCCGCGACACCGCAAACCTTGCCTCCGCAGAGCGCCAGGTGGAACTGCTCAAGGCTGACATCGCCCAGGCCGTCGCGGCGCAGGCACGGGCGACCGCGCTCCAGCATCAGGCCGAGCTCAATCTCGGCTACACCACCATCATCGCCCCGATCGACGGTGTGGTCGGCAACCGCACCCTGCGCACCGGCCAGTTCGTCCAGGCCGGCACGCAATTGATGTCGCTGGTGCCGGCCACCGGCGCCTATGTGATCGCGAACTACAAGGAGACGCAGCTCACCAATGTTCGCAAGGGCCAGCCGGTCGAGATCGAGGTCGACATGTTCCCCGGTCAGGTCGTGCGCGGCCATGTCGACAGCCTGGCGCCGGCAAGCGGCCAGGAGTTCGCGCTGCTGCCGCCGGATAACGCCACCGGCAACTTCACCAAGGTGGTGCAGCGCATCCCGGTAAAGATCGTGCTCGACGCGACCAATGTCGACCTGCGGCCGGGCATGTCGGTGATCCCCTCCATCGCGACGCTGTCGCGTCCGACTGAGGAAGCTCCGCACGCAAAAGCCACGCCGAAACTCGCTGTCGCCTCATTCAAATAGGTGATGTCATGTCCGACCTCGCGCTCTCCTCCGCCGCCGCGCCCCGCGCCGCCGTAGATCCCAATCGCGCCAGTGTGACCGTCTGGATCTCGATCCTGGCGGCCATGATCGGCGCCTTCATGGCGATCCTCAACATCCAGATCACCAACGCCTCGCTGCTCAACATCGAGGGCGGCATCGGAACCGGTGTCGACAACGGCTCCTGGATCTCGACGTCCTATCTGATCGGCGAGATCGTGGTGATCCCGCTCACCGACTATCTCAGCCGGGTGTTCTCGTTCCGCAAGATCATCATCAGCTTCGCCACGCTGTTCGCGGCCTTCTCGGTCGCCTGTGCCTTCACCCACGATCTGCCGTCGATGATCGCGATGCGCGGCCTGCAGGGCTTCTTCGGCGGCGTCCTGATCCCGATGGCCTTCACGCTCGTTTTCACCAAGCTGCCGAAGCCGCAGCAGCCGATCGGGTTGGCGATGTTCGCGCTCGCGGTGACCTTCGCGCCGGCGATCGGCCCGACCATCGGCGGCTACCTGACCGAAAATTACGGCTGGCAGACCATCTTCTTCGTCAACGTGATCCCGACCGCTGTCATGGTCGCCACCCTCTCTTTCACTCTGGAGCGCCAGCCGATGCAGCTGCATCTGCTGCGCGAGGGTGACTGGCTCGGTATCATCACGATGGCGATTGGTTTGTCGTCGCTGCAGGCGGTGCTGGAGGAAGGCAACAAGGACGACTGGTTCGGCTCGCCCTTCATCGTCAAGCTCGCGGTGATAGCCGCGGTCAGCCTGACCCTGTTCATCTGGATCGAGCTGGTCGTCGAGAAGCCGCTGCTGCGGCTGCGGCTGCTGACCCAGCGCAGCTTCGGTTTCGGCACCATCTCGGCAGTGTTCGTCGGCTTTGCGCTGTTCGGCTCGGTCTATCTGCTGCCCGCCTATCTCGGCCAGGTGCAGCGCTACAATGCCGAGCAGATCGGCCAGGTGCTGGCCTGGACCGGCCTGCCGCAGCTGATCCTGATCCCGTTGGTGCCGAAGCTGATGCAGCGCTTCGATGCCCGCCTGATCGCCTTCACCGGCATGGCGCTGTTCGCGGTCTCCTCCTTCATGAACATCCAGATGTCGCTCGACTATTCAGGCGACCAGTTCTTCTATCCGAACATCGTTCGCGCTGTCGGCCAGGCGATTACGCTGGCGCCGCTGTCCGCCATCAGCCTCGGCAGCGTCGCGCCGCAGGATGCTCCGGCGGCCTCCGGCATCTCCAACATGATGCGCAACCTCGGCGGCGCGATCGGCACCGCGCTGCTCTCGACCATCGTCACCAAGCGCGAACAGTTCCACTCCAACATCATCGGCCAGTCCGTTCATCTCGGCCGCGACGAGGTACGGACCCGGATCGCCGAGGTCACCAACTACTTCCTCAGCCACGGCATCTCGGACCCCGCCACCGCACACAACCAAGCGATCGTGGCGATCGGCAACATCGTGAAGCGTCAGGCGCTGGTGCTTGGCTTCAGTGACGCCTTCGCGGTGATCGGCGTCGTGCTGGTGCTCGCTGCGATCGCGATCGTTCTGACCGGCAAGCCGAAGAGCGCGGCGGGCGGCGCCGGCGCGCATTGAACTCGAGGGCGGCAGCCGTGGCCGTCGCCCTGCCCCTCAGCTCGCCTCGCGCAGCTTGAAGCGCTGGATCTTCCCGGTCTGGGTCTTGGGCAGCGCCTCGACGAAAGCGATCGCGCGGGGATATTTGTACGGCGCGATCGTCGCCTTGACGTGATCCTGCAACAATTTGACCTCGACATCGTCGGTGCGCGCACCCTGCTTCAGCACGACGAAGGCGGACACGATTTGCCCGCGCTCCTCGTCCGGTGCGCCAATCACGGCACATTCCGCGACATCGGGATGCCCGAGCAGCGCCGCCTCGACCTCGGGACCGGCGATATTGTAGCCCGCCGAGATGATCATGTCGTCGGCACGCGCCACGAACGACAGCCGACCGCTCTCGTCGCTGACGAAGGCATCGCCGGTGATATTCCAGCCGTCGCGGACATACTTGGTCTGCCTGGAGTCCGCGAGATAGCGGCAGCCGGTCGGGCCGCGAACCGCAAGCTTGCCGACCTGGCCCGGCGGCAGCTCGTTCATGTCCTCGTCGACGATCCGGGCTTCGTAGCCCGAAACGGGCGTGCCCGTGGTGCCGCCGACCGCGCTGCCGGTGCGGTTGGTGATGAAGATGTGCAGCAACTCGGTGCTGCCGATGCCGTCGAGGATCGGCTTGCCGGTCTTTTTGGTCCAGCTCTCGAACACCGGCGCCGGCAGCGTCTCGCCGGCCGAGACCGCGAGCCGAAGCGAGGAAAGATCGGCGCCCTTGTCCATCGCGGCCATCATCGCGCGATAGGCGGTCGGCGCGGTGAAGCAGATCGTCGCCTTGTAGGTCTCGATGATCCGGATCATCTCGCTCGGCGCCGCGTTCTCCAGCAGCGTCGCGGTCGCGCCGAAGCGCAGCGGGAAGATCGCGAGCCCGCCGAGACCAAACGTAAAGGCGAGCGGCGGCGAGCCGACGAAGACGTCGTCCGGCGTCACCTTGAGCACTTCCTTCGCATAGCCGTCCGCGACGATCAGGAGATCGCGGTGGAAGTGCATCGTCGCCTTGGGCTCGCCCGTCGTGCCCGACGTGAAGCCGAGCAGCGCGACGTCGTCGCGGCCGGTCTTCACCGCATCGAACTTGACCGGCTTGTTCAACGCGATCCGGTCGAGCTCGGCATCGTGATTTTGCGTGCCGTCGAAATTGACGACCTGCTTGAGGAATTTGCTGGTCTTGGCGCAGGCCACCAGCTCATCCGCGATCCGGCTGTCGGTCAGCGCCAGGGCAATCTCGGCCTTGTCGACGATCTTGGCCAATTCGCCGGCGCGCAACATCGGCATGGTGTTGACGACGACGGCGCCGGCCTTGGTCGCCGCGAGCCACGCCGCAACCAGCGCCGGGTTGTTGCCCGAACGGATCAGGACGCGATTGCCGGGCTTGACGCCGTAATTCTCCACCAGCGCATGCGCCAGGCGGTTCGACCAGTCGGTCAATTCCTTGTAGGTGCGTTGCCGGCCGTTGCCGATCAGCGCGATGCGATCGCCCATCCCTTGCTCGACGATGCGGTCGGTGAGTTCGACCGCGGCGTTGAGATAATCGGGATATTTGAATTCCGGACGGTCGAGCAGCAGCTGCGGCCATTGCTCTGATGGCGGCAGGTTACGCCGCGCGAAATCGTCGACATGCCCGGATGGGCCGAGCGCGGGAAATTCACCTGACATTCGATTGCCCCTCGCTTTCTATCCAGAAAGGCCAAGACCAAATATCGAGAAGACCAACATCGTATCGAGGACGCCCGGCAGCGTTCCGATCGCCAATCATTTTATACTTAAAATAATTTGGCGCAAGGGTGGAAATCGCGTTGAGCCGTTCGCACCCCCATAGAACCTCAGATCTGCGTGAGTTGCTTCAGCCGCGCGACCATGTCCGACGCCGGGTCGGCAAGCGGCGCGATCGCGGTGAAATGATTGGCATCGGGCACGGTGCCGAACTGCGTCGCCACGCCCGCTTGGCCCCAGACATCGACGATAGTACGGCTCTGGCGATGATATTCGGCGCTCTCGGCGCCACCGACGACGGCATCAAGTGTCGCACCGGCGGGGGCTTTCCAGAGCAGCGGGCTCGCCGCCCTTGCAGCGTCGCGGTCGAGGCCAAGTGCCTTGTTGATGGTGGTGCCGACCAGCGGCTCAAGCTCGAACAGGCCGGAGATCGCGTAAGCAGCCCTGACCAGTTTGTTCGGCAACGACGCGTCGAAGGCCGGCCAATCGGTCGCGAGCATGCATGCGGCAAGGTGCCCGCCCGCTGAGTGCCCCGACACGACCAGCGGCCGGCCGAGTTTTGCAAGTTCACGGCACGCTGCGCGCATCTCGCCGATGATGTCGTCGACCGAGACGCTGGGGCATAGGTCGTAGCTCGGCACCGCGACGCTGATGCCGTGGCCATTGAGACCCCGCGCGCAGTGGCTCGAGGACGAGCCGTCGAGCGCCTGCCAGTAGCCGCCATGGATGAAGACGACGAGCGGCCCGCCACGGTCGCCTTCAAAGAGGTCGATGACGTTGCGGGCGCCCGGACCATAGGTCAGGCGCCGCGGCGGGTGCTGCTCGCGATAGGCCGCGGCGTCCCTCGCCCAGCCCGCCATCAGCACCGGGTTTTCCGGCACCCGTGCCCGGTTGTTGTATTCGACCTCGTAATCGATTCCGGTCACGGCTTAAGCTGACCTCGCCTTGGCGGAACGCTGCGCCGAACCCTTTGCCTTGGCGAGCAGCCGCATCAACTCGCGGATATCCTTCGGCGACAGGTCGCCGAAGACATCAGCGATCCATTTCTCGTGCTCGGTAGCCATCTTGCGGAATTCAGCGCGGCCGAGCTTGGTCAACCGGATGAACTGCACGCGGCGATCGGTCTCCGAGGTGCGGCGATCGAGATGGCCTGATTCAACCAGGCGCTCGACGAGCCCCGTGACGTTGCCGTTGGACACCATCATCCGCTTCGACAGGTCCGACAGCGTCATGCCGTCGGACACCTTGTCGAGCTGGGCCATCAGGTCGAAGCGCGGCAGCGTGACGTCGAATTTCTCGCGCAACCGGCTGCGGACCTCGCCTTCGATCAGCGTGGTGCAGGTCAAGAGGCGCAGCCACAGCCTGAGCTCGGTGCCGTGATCGTCAGGCAGTTCGACGGCTTTGGTTTCAGAATCGAGGTTCATGCGGCGATCGTGCCTCCGCGGCGGATTCCTGTCGGACCGGTTACTTTGAGCTTCAAGCAATTCGCGGCGCGCCGCAAGGACAATTGCGAATCCCGGCTGGTGCGCCGGGCCGATCCTGCAATTTCTTTAAACTTCAAGCAATTGGCGCGGCGCTTGCATGTGCAGCACTTGCATGCTGCGCGACGATCGCCCTGACGCATTGCCACATCGCTTGCAGCGGTCGCGCGCGTCAGATTAAGCTGAGGCAAAACAGGCTGAGACCAGGTCATCAAGGCAATGGTTGGGGGAGTGAGATGAAGCAATCGACGAAGCTCGTGGGATTGGCGGCGCTGCTGGGTATCGCGATCACGCCGGCGGCAGCGCAGGACAAGATCAAGATCGGCGTGCTGGTGACGACCTCCGGTCCGGCCGCGGCGCTCGGCCAGCAGGTCCGCGACGGCTTTGCGCTCGCGATCAAAGACCTCGGCGGCAAGATGGCCGGCCGCGATGTCGAGATCGTCAACGCCGACGACGAGCTGAAGCCTGATGCTGCCGTGGTCAAGGTGCGCGGCCTGCTCGAGCGCGACAAGGTCGATTTCGTGGTCGGCCCGATCTTCTCCAACATCCTGCTGGCGATCCATCGCCCGGTCACCGACAGCAAGACCTTCCTGATCAGCCCGAATGCCGGCCCCTCCAGCTATGCCGGCAAGGAGTGCAACCCGTTCTTCTACGTGACCTCGTACCAGAACGACCAGGTGCACGAGATCCTCGGCAAGGTGGCGCAGGACCGCGGCTACAAGCGCGTCTACCTCTTGGTGCCGAACTACCAGGCCGGCCGCGACTCCGTCGCCGGCTTCAAGCTCGACTACAAGGGCGAGATAACAGAGGAATCCTATACGCCGCTGAACACGCTGGATTTCCAGCCCGAGCTCTCCAAGATCGCTGCGCAGAAGCCGGACGCGCTGTTCACCTTCATGCCGGGCGGCATGGGCGTGAACCTCGTGAAGCAATACAAGCAGGCCGGCGCCACCGTGCCGGTGCTCTCCGCTTTCACCGTCGACGAATCCACTTTGCCCGCGCAACAGGACGCCGCGGTCGGCATGTTCGGCGGCGCGAACTGGGCACCGAACCTCGACAATCCCCAAAGCAAGAAGTTCGTTGCGGCCTATGAGGCCGCCTACAACGGTGTGCCCGGCACCTACGCCATGCAGGCTTATGACACAGCGCTGTTGATCGACAGCGCGGTCAAAGCCGTGAAGGGCGATCTCTCCAACAAGGACGCGGTCGCGGCGGCGCTGAAGAAGGCCGACTTCACCTCGCTGCGCGGTAACTTCAAGTTCAACAACAACGGCTATCCGATCCAGGATTTCTACCTCACCAAGGTCGCGAAGCGGCCGGACGGCAAATTCCAGACCGAGATCGTCGAAAAGGTGTTTTCGAACTACGGCGATCGCTACGCCAAGGACTGCGCCGCCAAGTAAGTCACAAAGCGTCTTCACGCGAAGAGGACACCGGTTCGCGTGAAGAAACCGCGTCAAACAAAAGAGAGGGAAACATGACGATGAAAGACGAGATCGCCGGCATCACCCGCGCCAATGAAGGCATGCAGGGCATTTCCTGGAGCATCCTTGGCCAGACCTACGTGCCGAAGAGCCGCACCGAACATTCCTTCTCCTGGCACGCCACCTTCCCGCCAGGCACCTTCGTTCCTCCGCATATCCATCCCGACCAGGACGAGTATCTCTACATCCTCGAGGGCAAGCTCGACTTCATGCTGAACGGCGCCGATGAATCAGCCACGCCAGGCGATCTGGTGCGGCTGCCGGCGGGCAAGCCGCACGGCATCTTCAACAAGTCGCAGCAGACGGCCAAGACGCTGTTCTGGGTGTCACCGACGCGCAGGCTCTACGACCTGTTCTGGGCGATCCACAACATGAAGGAGCAGAACCCGGAGGACGTGGTGCGGCTCGCCGCTGAGCACAACATCCACTTTCTGCCGCCGCCTCCGGCGTAACGGAGGCGCCGTTTGCAACCCGTCATCCCCGCGCAAAGGCTTCGCCTTTGTCGCTGGAGGAGCTGCGAAGCAGCGTCTCGAAGGATGCATGGCCCCGCTAGTGGCCGTCGACCCTTCGAGACGGCCGCGCTGCGGCCTCCTCAGGGTGACGGATCGGACGTTGTCTCCTCACCATGAGGAGCAATCGTGTCGGCTCGCCCTACTGCCGCGCCACCACGCGTACGACAAGGCCCGCCTCTCTCCGTCATCCTAAGGAGCGCGCCCTTGCGCGCGTCTCGAAGGATGCACGGCCCGGCTGGTGGCCGTCGACCCTTGGAGACGGCCGCGTTGCGGCCTCCTCAGGGTGACGGGTCGGAAGCCGCTCCTACTGCCGCGCCACCACGCGCGCGGCGAAGCCGGCCTTGGCGGCATAGCCGCGGACGATCGCCTCGCGCGCTTCGTAATTGAGAATGGTATCGACGTCGGTGAAACCCTGCGGCGCAAGCTGCTCGACAGCGTCGATCACGCCCTCCGGCCCGCCGCGGCGGTTGGAGGCGACGATGTCGGCGGTCATCGGCAGCCGTTGCCGCTCATAGGCCGCCAGCGCCTGGCGCGGATGCTCCGCTCGCGCCAGCATGTCGGCGAGGCAGCGCGCATCTAGGACGGCCTGCGACGCGCCGTTCGAGCCGACCGGATACATCGGATGCGCGGCGTCACCGAGCAGCGTGACGCGGCCGCTCGACCAATAAGGCAGCGGATCGCGATCGCAGCACGGATACTCCCAGAACTCCGGCGTCGCGTTGATCAGGCCGGTGAAATCGACCTGCGGGATCGTGAAGCTCGTGACATAGGGCATCATCTCGTCGCGCCGGCCGAGATTGGACCAGCCCTCACGGCGCGGCGGCGGCGAGGAGCCGTCGCCGATCCGCACCAGCACCGCCCAATTGGTGAGACGGCTCGCCGGGCTCGAGCCCGGCGCGATCGGATAGATCACGGCCTTGGCGTTGAGCCCGCCGGCGATGATCATCGAGCGTCCGGTCAGGAACGCCGGCCAGTCAGTGGCGCCGCGCCACAGCATCAGCCCGTTCCAGCACGGACCACCTTCGTCCGGAAACAGCGTCTGCCGCACCTTGGAGTGGATGCCGTCGGCGCCGATCAGGATGTCGCCGCGCGCGGTGTGCACATGGGCGCCACTGCGGTCGAAGAAATAGGCCGAGACGCCGCCCTCATCCTGCGTGAAGGAGCCGAGCCGGCAGCCGGTGCGGATCGCATCCGCGCCGAGCCGGTCGATCACCGCCTGATGGATCACGCTTTGCAGGCGGCCGCGATGGATCGAAAACTGCGGCACGTCGTGGCCGGCATCGAGCCCGCGCTTCTCATGCCAGACCTGCTGGCCATGCCGCGTCAGGTAGAACAGCTCATAGGTGCGGATCGCGACCTCGTCGAGCTTGTCGAGCAGACCGAGCCCCGCCAGCTCGCGGATCGCATGCGGCAATGTGTTGATGCCAACGCCGAGCTCGCGGATCGTCTCCGACTGCTCGTACAGCTCGCAAGCGATGCCGCGTGAGCGCAGCATCAATGCGGTGGTGAGGCCTCCGATTCCGCCTCCGACGATAATCGCCTTCATCGTCCCTTACTCCACTCACAACAGGACGTTTTTACGCTTTGGCCTAGGGTCGCATGGCCCGTTGCCCGGCCGCAAGCGGGTTTGTCGCCCCCGCTCTTGTCCAATCCACGCTGTTTTGCCTTAGGCTTAACATTGCTTCAGCGTATTCCCTTCTATGTCCGTCACCCTGAGGAGCGCGGAACGCGCGTCTCGAAGGGTCGACGGCCACCAGCCGGGCCGTGCATCCTTCGAGACGCCGCTTCGCGGCTCCTCCAGCGACAAAGGCGAAGCCTTTGCGCGGGGATGACGGCTCACGGTCAATCCGGCACCACCGCGAACGCCTGGATTTCCACCTTGGCGCGGTCCTCGATCAGGCCGGCAACCTGGATCGCGGTCATCGCCGGAAAGCGCCGGCCGATCACGTCGCGATAGACGGCACCGATCTCCTTCAGCCGCGCGGAATATTCCTTGCGGTCGAGCAGGTACCAGGTCATCGACACGATGTGCTCGGGCCCGGCGCCGCCGGCGGCGGCAACCGCGACGATGTTGCGCAGGGTCTGGCCGATCTGCGCCACGAGATCATCGGTCTCGAACACGCACTGCCCGTTCCAGCCGATTTGACCGGCGATGAAGATCTGTTTGCCGCGCGCGGCCATGCCGTTGGCGTAGCCGATCGGCTTGGCCCACCCTTCCGGTTGCAGGATCTCGATCATCTCAATTGCCCTCGAAGGCGGGTTTCTGCTTGGCGGCGAAGGCCTCGAAGGCACGGCGGAAATCGCCGGTGACCATGCAGATCGCCTGCGCCTGCGCTTCGGACTCGATCATCTCATCGACGCCCATCGCCCATTCCTGGTTGAACATCGTTTTCGTCACGCCATGCGCGAACCACGGCCCATCCGCGAGCGAGCGTGCCATTTCCTGCGCGGCAGCGGCGAGCTCGGCCGGCGGTACCAGACGGTTGTGAAAACCCCACGCGAAACCTTCGTCGGCGCTCATCGCACGCCCCGTATAGAGCAGATCGGCGGCATGGCCCTGCCCGATCACGCGCGGCAGCAATCCGCACGCGCCCATGTCGGCGCCGGCAAGGCCGACGCGGGTGAACAGGAATGCGGTCTTGGCCTGCGGCGTCGCCAGCCGCAGGTCGGACGCCAGCGCCAGCATCGCGCCGGCACCGGCGCAGATACCATCGATCGCGGCGACGATGATCTGCGGGCATTTGCGCATCGCGCGCACCACCTCGCCGGTCATGCGGGTGAAGGCGAGCAGGTCCGGCATCGCCATCCGGGTCAACGGCTTGATGATCTCGAACACGTCACCGCCGGAGCAGAAATTCCCCTCGGCGCCGGTCAGCACGATGGCACGGACATCGGAGGCATATTTGAGGTTGGTGAAGAGGTCGCGCAGCTCCTCATAGGACTCGAAGGTCAGCGGGTTCTTCTTGTCCGGCCGGTTCAGTGTGATGGTCGCGACGCGGCCGCTCGCATCCGTCGACCAGCGGAAGTGCTTTGCGGGATAATCCTTGAACGGCCGGAGCTTTGCTTTCATCTCGGACATGATTTTTCCTTCACCCGGTAAAGACTTCGCCGCCGGCAACCGCGACGGCTTGTCCGTTGATTGACGATGCGCCCTCGGAGGCGAGCCAGAGGATGGTGTCGGCGACCTCCTCCGGCGTCACCAGCCGTTGCATCGGATTGACTTTTGCGAGCGCGGCCCGCGCTTCCTGTTCGCTGCGGCCGGTCTTGGCGACGATGTTGGCCGCGGCATCCGCCACCAGCGGCGTATCGGTGTAGCCGGGACAGACTGCATTCACGGTGACGCCGCGCCGCGCATATTCCAGCGCCAGCGAGCGCGTCAGCCCGATGACGCCGTGCTTGGCGGCGACATAGGCCGAGACGTAAGCATAGCCGGTGAGGCCCGCAGTCGAAGCCACGTTGATCACGCGGCCGCGGCCGCGCTGCGCCATCCCTGATAGCACGGCCTGCGTCACCAGGAACACGCTGGAGAGATTGCTCGCCAGCATGTCGGCCCACAGCGCCGCGTTGGTTTTGTCGAACGCCGCGCTGCCGGCCTTCCCGGCATTGTTGACGAGGATATCGATCGGGCCCGCCTCGGCTTCGATCCGCGCGACACCCTTGGCCACAGCAGCTTCATCGGTCACGTCGATCGAAACAACGGCGCCGGCGTGCTGGCCGAGCGACGCCGCAGTCGCCTGCAGCGCATCGATGCGGCGCCCGGCAACGCTGACGCGCACGCCGGCCTTCGCCAGCGCGATCGCCGTCGCGGCGCCGATGCCGGAACCGGCACCGGTCACCAGCGCATGTGCATTAGGCCAGAAGCGTGTCATGCCTTCCCTCCCGCGGTGGCGCGTTCGAGATTGGCCTCGTATTGCGACTTGCCCGACACATATTGCTTCGGCCACGCGATCTGCTTGACGCCGATCTTGGCGGCTTCGTGCAGCGTCCAGGCCGGATCGGCGAGATGCGGCCGCGCAATGGCGCAGAGATCGGCACGTCCGGCAGCGATGATCGAGTTGGCATGATCCGCCTCCGAGATCGCGCCGACCGCAATGGTGGCGATGCCGACCTCGTTGCGGATCTTGTCGGCGAACGGCGTCTGGTAAAGCCGGCCATAGATCGGATGGTCGTCGGCCCAGACCTGCCCCGATGAGCAGTCGATCAGATCGGCGCCGGCCTCCTTGAACAGTTTCGCGAAGGCAAGCGCGTCTTCGGGCGTGTTGCCGCCCTCGGCCCAGTCGTGACAGGACAGGCGGACCGACATCGGCTTGGCCTCCGGCCACACCGCGCGGACGGCGCGGAACACCTCCAGCGGATAACGCGCCCGGTTCTCGATCGATCCGCCATACTCGTCGGTGCGGCGGTTGGTCAGCGGCGACAGGAAGCTCGACAACAGATAGCCGTGGGCGCAGTGCAGCTCCAGAATATCGAAGCCCGCGGCAGCAGCGCGCTTCGCGGCGGCAACGAACTGGTCGCGTACCTCGTCCATCTCGGCGCGGCTCATCGGCTCCGGGACCTGGCCGTCGGGCAGATAAGGCACCGACGAGGCCGACACCAGCGGCCAGTTATGGTCCGGCAGCGGCTCGTCCATGCCCTCCCAGGCGACGCGGGTCGAGCCCTTGCGGCCGGCATGGCCGAGCTGGATGCCGATCTTCGCTTCCGAATTGCGATGCACGAAGTCGACGATGCGCTTGTAGGCTGCCGCCTGCGCGTCATTCCACAACCCGCAGCAACCGGGCGTGATCCGCGCTTCCGGCGAGACGCAGGTCATCTCGGTGAACAAAAGGCCGGCGCCGCCGAGCGCGCGGGAGCCGAAATGCACCAGATGAAAGTCGTTCGGCACGCCCTCCTCCGCCGAATA
Source organism: Bradyrhizobium oropedii (assembly GCF_020889685.1). GTDB lineage: Bacteria > Pseudomonadota > Alphaproteobacteria > Rhizobiales > Xanthobacteraceae > Bradyrhizobium > Bradyrhizobium oropedii. The sequence goes on along the minus strand of NZ_JACMYO010000004.1, from coordinate 71,037 downwards.
CATCGCCATCGGCGAGACGATGATCCGGTTATGCAGCGACAGGCCACGGATGTGGAACGGCGTCAGCATCGGCGGCGTGACGCGGTCGTTAGTGGCGGGCACGCCATTCCGCTCCGCGAACCAGCGCTCATAGCCTTCGAGCCATGTCTTGTCGCGCAGCCTTAAGTTCTCGTGGCTGATGCGCTGCGAACGGGTCAGCAGCGAATACATGAACTGCTCTGGCTCGAGCGTATCCGCATAGCGCGAGCCGACCACCTCGAACCATTCCATCGCATTGCGCGCGGCGTTCTGAATCCGCGCCACGTCGACCCGGCGCAGCTCCTCGTAGGCCTTCAGCACCGCGGGAATGCTGTCCTTGGTCGCGCCGTGGATCTTGAACTGGTTGGTCAGCTCGATCGCATCTTCCAGCGCCAGCTTGGTGCCCGAGCCGATCGCGAAATGCGCGGTGTGGGCGGCATCGCCCATCAGCACGACATGACTATTGCCGTTGAACGCGGTCCACTTGCCGCAGATCAGCCTGGGGAATGACAGCCAGGCCGAGCCGCGCAGATGCCGCGCGTTGGAGACCAGATGATGGCCCTCGAGGATTTCCGCGAACACATTCTCGCAGAACGCGATGGAATCGCCTTGCTCCATCTTGTCGAGGCCGTGGGCGAGATACGCCTCCTCGGTGGTCTCGACGATGAAGGTCGCCGCACCCTCCTCGAATTTGTAGATGTGCGCCTGGAACCAGCCGTGCTCGGTCTTGCGGAAATCGAAGGTGAAGGCATCGAACGGCCTGACGGTGCCGAGCCAGATGTAGCGGTTCGGCCGCATCAGCATGTCGGGCTCGAAGGCCTCGGTGTATTTGGCGCGGATCTTCGAGTTGACGCCGTCACACGCCACGATCAGATCGGCATCGGGAAACTCGAGGTCCGAATTGACCTCGCGCTCGAAGATCAGCTCGACGCCGAGCTCCTCGGCCCGCGCCTGCAGGATGTTGAGCAGCCGCTTGCGGCCGATGCCGACGAAGCCGTGGCCGGTGGTGCGCATGCGACGGCCCTTGATCAGGACCTCGATATCGTCCCAATGATTGAACGCCTGCTCGATCGTATCAGCGGTGACCGGGTCCCATTTGCGCATGTTGTCCATGGTCGCATCGGAAAACACCACGCCGAAGCCGAAGGTGTCGTAGGGCCGGTTGCGCTCGACCACGGAAATGACGTGCGTCGGATCCAGCATCTTCATCAGGATGCCGAAATAAAGCCCGGCCGGCCCGCCTCCAATGCAAACGATACGCATGGCGTTCTCCCATTGGCTTCGGCGGCCGGGCAGGTTCCTCCCGTTAGCCGATGAGGCATATTATTTTATACTTAAAATAATTGTCAAGGGTGGGATGCGCCACACCCACCGCTGTCGTCCCTGCGAAAGCGGGGACCCATAACCACCAATTATTGTTGGTTTGCAGCGCCGGGGCCGCAGCCCATTTCAACAACAAGGGCCTGGGGTTATGGGTCCCTGCTCCCGTGCGCAATTGCGCACTAGGCAGGGACGACACCGATCTTGTTGCGCGGCCAGTGGCTGACGCGCGTACTCGCGACGCAAGTCGCCCGAGCTTCAAGGCGTGAGGGACGCACCAGCGAGCCGCTCCCTCTCCCGTTGTGGGAGGGGGAGCCAGAGAGGCGTGCTCGCCTCACGTGCGGCGATGACGGCTCAATGCACCGCGGCGTACAGGATCTTGTCCTGCGTCGCGTCCGCCGCGTCGAACTCGGCGACGATGCGGCCGGTGCGGGCGACCAGGATGCGGTCGGACACCGCGAGGATTTCCGGCAGATAGGACGAGATCACCACCACCGCCTTGCCCTCGTCGGCGAGACGGCGGATTTCGCCGTGGATGTGCGGGATGGTGCCGACGTCGACGCCGCGGGTCGGCTCGTCGAAGAAGATGATCGAGGGCTCCTGCACCAGCGTCTTGGCGAGCACCACCTTCTGCTGGTTGCCGCCGGACAGCTCGATGATCCGCGCCTTGCGTTGCAACGCGCTGATCTTGAGCCGATCGACCCAGTAATTGGCGAGCTTGCTGCGCCTGGCACGCGACAGCAGGAAGCTCCAGCCCTTCCGCGTGGCGAGGCTGCCGAGATAGACGTTGTCGTCGACCACCATGGTCTCGAAGAAGCCGTTGGCCTTGCGGTCCTCGGTGATGTAGGCGATGCCGTCGTTGATCGCCTGCCGCGGCACGCGGTAGCGGATCGGCTTGCCGCGCAGGCGGATGGTGCCGCCATTGACCAGGTTGCGCTTCAGCGCGCCGTAGATGATCTTGGCGATCTCGGTGCGGCCGGAGCCGATCAGGCCGGCGATGCCGACCACCTCGCCGGCATAGACCGAGAACGACATGTTCTTGACCGCCATGCCCATGGTGACGTTCTCGACCGTCAGCACCTTCTCGCGGCGCTGATGGGTCTTCGCTTTGCCGCCATAGACCGCCTGCGCCACCTCGCGGCCGACCATGTGCTGCACCAGCGCGTCGCGGGTGAGCTGCTTCGCGGGCGCCGTGATCACCAGCTTGCCGTCGCGCAGCACGGTGATGCGATCGGCGATCTGCAGCGATTCTTCCAGCGCATGCGAGATGTAGATGATCGAAACGCCGCGGGAGCGCAGATCGCGCACCAGATGGAAGAAGTGGACGATCTCCTCCGGCGTCAGCGAGGCGGTCGGCTCGTCGAAGATGATGATGCGCGCCTTGTTGTAGATCGCGCGCGCGATCTCCACCATCTGCTTCTTGGCGGTGCCGAGCAGCGCCACCGGCGTTGCCGGGTCGACGTGGAAATTGAGCGACTGCAACAGCTGCTGGGCCTGGATGTTCAGGGTGCGGAAGCGCGTCAAGAGCTTCTCGTTGCCGAGCTCGATGTTCTGCGCCGCGGTCATGGTCGGCACCAGGCTGGTCTCCTGATAGACCATGCAGATGCCGGCATCGAGCGCGTCGCGCGGCTGCTCGAAATTGGCCGGCTTGCCGTCGAGCAGATAGTCGCCGGAAGTGAGATTGATCGCGCCCGCGATCGCCTTGCACAGCGTCGACTTGCCGGCGCCGTTCTCGCCGACCAGCGCGTGCACCTCGCCGGGATAGAGATCGAAATTGACGCCCTCGATGGCGTGGACGCCGCCATAGATCTTGGAGCCGTTGCTGATCAGCAGCACCGGTTCGCGGGCTGCCGACTGGGTCGCGGGCGCTGCCTGCATCACACCGTCATTCATCGCAGGTCTCCCGTAGTGCGCAGTAGGCGTCCGGCGCCGCGCGCGGCGATCACGATACCCGAAGGCATGGCGCAGGCGGCGGTGATGCCGTGGAAGCGGCCGCCGGCGCGGCTGTGCAGGCTGTCAGTCGCATCGCCCTCGGCATCGAGATGCACCAGCAGGCCGTAGGAGCGCGGCGGCGCCCAGGGCTTCTGGATGCCGAGCGCCTTGACGCTGCCGATCTGCATCGGCTCCAGGCAATCGCTGCCGCCGACCAGCGCCGGCGCCACCCAATATTCGGGCGGCATCGTCGCCATCATCTCTTCGCGGAAGTCGTCTTCCTTGAGCACGAACTCGATCAGATGGGTGCGGCGCGCGAACATGCCGAGCAGCAGCCCGCCATGGCCGTCCGGATGCAGCCGCGCCGGATAGCCCGGCATGTTGGCGGCTATGGTCTCGCGCGGGCCAAGTCCGTTAGTCGCGACCGCGAATCGGCTGAGGCAATGCGCCCAGCTTTCGGTGAGCCACAGGCTCTTGCCATCGTCGGAGACGATCACACCGTAGGGATATGGCAGGTCGCGCAGCAGCACCTGCGCATTGTCGAGGCCCGCGCCGCAGCTGATCAGGCGGCCGCCGGCGCGCTTCTCCATCAGATCGTGCCGCCACTCGCTCGGGCGGCGACCGGCACTGCCTTCCACGGCATAGATGCGGCCGTCGGGCGCCGCGGTCACCGACAACAGCCCGGTGAGCGCGCTGCCGCCGGCAGTCTCCAGCCAGCGCGGCGCGGGCTTGGCGGGATCGAGCGCGGCAAGACCCCTGCCCGCGACGCAGACCAGCAGTCGGCCGTCCGGATGCAGCGCGAGCCCGCCGGCATCGTCCTCGAATTCGGCGACGACCGTACGTGTCGCGAAATCCGCGCCGCTGAGTTTCAGCACCTGTCGGCCGGCAGAAACATAGATCGCGCCGTCGCCGGCGGCGATCACATCGTCGACGCCGGGCAAAGGCTCGCCGATCGGCACAGCCGAATCGAGCCGGTCGTTCGGGCTCATCGCGCCGTCGAGCGGCGGGATCGCGTTCTGGCCGCCGTCGCGGTCGATGACGCTGCGGATGTCGCGCAGCAGATGATCGAAGAATCCCATTATTTCGTCACCCTGCCTGTTACGCGGCTCTTGGCGCCCCAGTACGCGTCGTAGCCCGTCCAGCTGTCGTCGACGCCGTCGAGCTTGATGCGGCCGATCCGGTTGTTCTCGAGCCCGCCGAGATAGAGGTAGCCCTGATGCTCGCGCATCGAGGTCAGGGTCGAATGCGAAATGCCGGTCGGATCCCACCAGGACTCCAGCGCTTCGCCCTTCTCGTTGAACTTGAGCACGCAGCCATGGTTGAGCGCGGGCGCCAGCCATTCGTCGGTCGGCACCTGCTTGACCATGCGCAGGCGGAATCCTGGTTTGCGCGCCGCAAGATCAAAGGTCGGCGTGCGGATGCCGACCAGCGCCAGCCAATAGGTGCCGTCGGAGGCGCGGTTGATGTTGTCGGGGTTGCCCGGCAGCTGATCCATCAGCACTTCGGTCTTGCCCTTGTTCGGGCCATCGATCCAGTGCCGGAACACCTTGCACAGCGAGGTCGACGCAATCAGGATCGACTTGCCGTCATGGGAGACGCAGATCCCGTTCGGGAAATAGAAGTGGTTGATCACCGTCCGCGTCGTCTTGGTCGCAGGATCGTAGCAGACCACGCGGCCGTTCGGCCGGCCCTCGAGGATGTCGAGGGTGTTGGTGGTCATCTCGTAACGCGTGGTGCAGTCGCTGAAATAGATCTTGCCGTCGGGCGCGATGTCGAGATCGTCGGCCATCCGCAGGCGGCTGTCGTCGTTCAGCTTGTACCAGGTGCGGTTGGTCTCGTCGGTGACCTTGAAGATGCGGCCGTCGGGCGCGACGCCGTAGACGCCCATGCCGGCGACCGCGACGATCAGGTTCTCGTCGCGATCGAACTGCATGCCGAGCGGCCGGCGCCGATATGGGCGAACACCTCGCGGGTTTCGAAGTTCGGCCCGGAGAAACGGATCACGTTGCCGTCGCGGGTCGAGCCGTAGAGCCGACCCTGGCGATCGAGGATGACGTCCTCGGGCCCCTCGACCTGATCGACGCCGATCGCCTGCGCCTTGATCAGCCGATCATTCTGCGCGTAGGGCGACGCCGCGCCGGGCTGCACCGCCGGCGCCGAGGCCAGCGGCACGAAAGCCGGATTGACATAGATCTTCTGAATCGCCTTGCCGCGGTTCTTCGACCATTTGACGTCAATGCCGACGGCCGCGAGCAGGATCATGCCCGTCACCGCCGAGGTGACGTAGCCCGGGATGCCCATGCGGACGAGGCCGTTGATCAGCAGGAAGATGATCAGCGCGCCGATCATCGCCCGCCACACCGTGCCCTTGCCGCCGGCCAGCGACACGCCGCCGAGCACCACGGCGGTGAGCGCCTGGAATTCCCAGCCCACGCCGGTGGTGGAATCCGTCGAGGCCTGACGTGCCGCGTAGAAGATGCCGCTCGCCGCGCACAGCGTGCCCGACAGCACATAGGTCATGAACAGCATCAGGCGGACGCGGATGCCGGCATGACGCGCCGCCTTGCGGCTGGCGCCGATCGCGGTGAGATGCCAGCCGTAGCGCGAGCGCGACAGGAAGATGTGGCAGATCAGGAGCACCACGAACAGCGTCGCCGCATTGACGGGAATGCCGAGCACGCTGCCGCCGCCGACGAAGTCCCAGGCGTCGCTCTCGACCGAGTTGGTCGCGAACACCTGGGCGTAGCTGGTGTTGAGCAGATTGACCGAGGCGCGCAGGATGATCAGCGTCACCAGCGTGGTCAGGAACGGCCGCGTCTTGAGGAAGCCGATCAGGAAGCCGTTGATGCTGCCGAGCAGCGCGCCGACCAGTAGCGTTGCCGGAATGGCGAGGCCGACCGGCCATTCGCGCACCAGCAGGAAGTACAGCGCCGCGAAATTGCACAGCGCGAAGATCGCGCCGACCGACAGGTCGATGCCGCCGGTGACGAGGCAGAAGCCCATCGCAAGCGCGACGAAGCCGAATTCGGCGAACAGCCGCAGCAGCGACACCGAGTTCTGCACCGAGGCGTAGTCGGGAATGGTGAGCGCGAAATACGCCCACAGCCCGATCATCACGGTGAACGGAACGACCGGCTCGAACCACTGTTTCAGCAACAGCTCCGACAGCAGGAGCCGGGGTGAAAACCGCCGCACCGATGCGGAAAACGAATCAACTGCCATCGACATCGCCAAAGCACTCCCTCGATCCGGTTTCACGCGTCCGGATTCTGATCCTTGATACAGCCGACGCGGGAATGCCCCCCGCGCCGGCTGTCTCGCGCCTTGTTAGTTTTTCTTGGGTAGCGCGAAGCAGGTGCCGCCGAGCGAGGCGTTCGACTTGTCGATCCAGATCGGCCGCGTGTAGTAGGACAGGTTCTTCGTGCCGGGCTTGTCGCCGGACATCAGCAGCGTCTCGGCTGCGAACATCAGGTCGTGGCCCTGCTCGGTCGCCTTGTAGCTGAGGAATTTGCTGAAGTTGCCTGAGGTGACCTGGTCGCAATCGAGCTGCGAGCCCTCGCCCGAGGCGAACACCTTCACATCGTCGATCTTACCGGCATTGCGGATCGCCTGCGCGGCGCCCGATTCCATGATGCCCCAGAAGCCGATCGAGGCGCAGAGATCGGGATGCTGCTGGATTACGGTGGCGGTGACGTTGAGCGCGGTGTTGGCATCCCAGTTCGCCGCCTGGTTCGACACCACCTTGATATTGGGATCCTTGTTCAGGACATCCATGATGGCACCGACCTGGTCGACGCTGGCGGCTGCGGTCAATTCGCCCTGCACGATCTGCACCTTGCCGGACTTGCCCGAACCGGTGCCGCAGGCCTTGACGGTTTCGTTCGCAAGCATCCGGCCGATCTCGCGCCAGTCGACGCCGACAAAGGCGCCGGACTTGTAATTCGAGGCCATGTTGACCTGGATCACATGCGTGCCCTGGGCCTCGGCGCGCTTGAGGTCCTTCATCAGCAGCGTCACGCTCGGATTCTGCACGATCAGGACGTCGGGCTTCTGGTCGACCAGCGCGGTCAGCGCCTGCTGCATCGCCGACGGATTGTTGTTGGGGTCGCGCACGACGTATTTCATGCCGCGCCACTCGGCCTCTTCCTGCACCACGCGGCCCCATTCGTCGGACAGCGGAACGCCGAGCGCGATCGGCAGATAGGCGACGGTCTTGCCTTGCAGCGACTTGTCGTAGGCGGCGCGCAATTCGCGCCCGGCCTTGGTACCTTCCTCCTGCGCCGACGCCGCGAAGGGCATCGCGGCAACCGCTACACCGGCGAGCAGGATCGTCCAGAACTTGGTCGTCTTCATCGTCTCCTCCACAAGAAATTCTTTTGATTGATTTGGAATTGATTGGCGCGAAGGGTACGCGCTCAGTCGCCTTTTTCAGTCGCCTTGCCGCGCGGTCTCCTCGTCGCGGGGATGCAGCCAGTTGTCGAGCACGATCGCGGCCAGCAGCACCACGCCCTTGACGATGTTCTGCACCTCGCTGTTGACGTCCATGATGGTGAAGGCGTTGAGCAGCGTACCGATCAGGATACAGCCGACCACGACGCTGAACACGCTGCCGCGGCCGCCGATCAGGCTGATGCCGCCGATCACGACGACCAGCACGACGTCGAAGATCATGGTGCCCTGCGTGATCGCCATCTGCATGCTGCCTGTGGTGCCGACCCAGACCAGGCCTGCAATCCAGGCGAGCAACGCAACCAGCACGTGCTCCAGCACGATCAGCGGTCGCAGCGGGATGCCGGTCAGCCGCGCGGCCTCCGGATTGTCGCCCTGCGCGTAGATGAAGCGGCCGATCGAGGTGCGCGACAGGAACAAATGCATCGCGATCGCTGCGACTGCGAACACCAGGATCGGAACCGGAATGCCGAACAACCGTCCGGCGCCGAGATACATCAGGCCCGGCGCATCCTTCGGCGCATAGACCACCCAGGCCGGCGCGATCCAGAACGCGAGGCCATAGATCACGAAGCCGGCGGCCAGCGTCACGAACAGCGCCGGCGCCTCGACAAAGGCGACCATCACGCCGTTGACGACGCCGATCAGCACCGCAATTGCCAGCGCCAGCAGCACTGCCGTGAAAACAGGCATGCCGTTCTGCATGTAGATCAGCGCGATCGCCCAGGAACCCGCCATGATCGCGACCTCGGAGAGGTCGATGCCGCGGCTGATCACGATCAGCCCCATGCCGAGGCCGAGCACGCCGAGGATCGAGATACTCCGCAACAGGTTGAGGAGATTGGAGACGGTGGCAAAGCCGTTCAACGTCAGGCCGAACACGACCAGAAGCGCGATCGTGATCAGGAGCACGATCTGCTCCTGGCTCGGTTTTGCAAACATTGCGCCCGAGCGAGATGATGCCGCAGGGACAGCAACGCCGCGCGATGGCGATTGCACGCTCATCGTTTCCTCCAGGTATTATTTTGCTTGAGACTTTAAGAGTGCCAACTCATATTCGTCAAATGCATTCGACGGATAGGGATGGATTATTTCCATGCATGTACGCGACGTCGATCTGAACCTGTTCGTGGTGTTCGACGCGATCTACACCGAGGGCGGCGTCAGCCGCGCCTGTTTCCGCCTCAATCTGACACAGCCCGCGGTGAGCCATGCGCTGGGCCGGCTGCGCGCGATGTTCGACGATCCGCTGTTCGTGCGCCGCCATCACGTGATGACGCCGACCCCGCTGGCGCGCCAGATCATCACGACCGTGCGCCAGGCCCTCAATGGCCTCGAGACGACGCTGACCCATACCAACCGCTTCGATCCGGCCAGAACGCCGAAGCGGTTCGTGATCGGCCTGCGCAACAATCTCGAGGCGCCGATGCTGAGCGCGCTGATCAACCGGATCAGCGCCGTCGCGCCGCTGGTCGAGATCGCCACCGTGCGCAGCGAGCGCAACAATCTGGAGCGTGAGCTTGCCGCCGGCACGCTGGATGTCGCGATCGATACGCTGCTGCCGCTCTCGACCGAGGTGCGGCGCGAGCAGATCCTGACCGAGCATATCGCGGTGTTCGCCCGGCGCGGTCATCCCGAGCTCGGCACCCGGCTCGACAAGAAGGCCTATCTGCGCATGGAGCATGTCTGCGTGACATCGCGGCGCAGCGGCGTGTCATTCGAGGACTTCCAGCTCCAGCGCCTCGGCCTGACCCGCACCGTGCGCCTGACCTGCCAGAATTTCGCGACCGCCTGCCATGTGGTGAGCCGCAGCAACATGCTGCTGACGGCGTCGGAGAGCGCCGCCTCGGTGCTGGAGGACCCCGGGTTGTTGCAGTGCTTCCCCTGCCCGTTCCCGATCAGCCCGCACGTCAATTATCTCTACTGGCACGCCACCGCCGAGGGCGACACCACCAATCAATGGCTGCGCGAGCAGTTGCGCGCCGCCGCAGCGTTGCTGGCGGGCAGCCGCTTCAGCAAGAAGAACCGCCGCGCCGCGAAGACGCGCCCCAAGGTTGGCATCCCCGTCCCGACCAGCCTCGCTGCGGAATAGCGGAGCGACCAGTCAATTTTGCTCCGATGCGAGCAGCGGACTCCACTTCACCTCGCCCCGCCTGCGGGGAGAGGTCGAAACGCATCGTCAGATGCGTTTCGGGTGAGGGGGAGCTTCCGCGATTCCAGCTGTCACCGTATGCGGGGAAACAGCCCCTCACCCCAACCCTCTAAGAGCAAGCTTCGCTTGTCTCGACCCCGTAAGAACGGGGCGAGGGAGCGCACCGTCGCTATTCGACCTGCTTGCGCCGCGCCGCTCACATCCCGCTCAGGCCGCTATCTACCGCCAGCGTCTGCGCGGTGACGTAGACGCTCTCATCCGACATGAAGAACAGCACCGCATAGGCGATCTCCCACGCCGTCGCCTGGCGGCCGAACGGAACATGGCTTTTGCCGCGCGACGGCCGGCCCGCACCGGCCTCGCGGCCGTTCGGGGTGTCGACCAGCCCGGGATAGACCAGGTTGGCGCGAATGCCGCGCCGCGCGCCGGTATGCGCGATGTTGCGCATCAGGCCGCCGAGCGCCGCCTTGGATGAATCATAGACCGCCATCTGCGATCCCGCCTTCAGCGCCGCGATCGAGGAGATGAAGACGATCGAGCCGCCGTCTTCGAATTTCGGCAACGCCGCGCGGCAGCACAGCATCGGCCCGCGGACGTTGACGTCGTAGATCCTGTTCCACTCCTCGGCGCTGACATTGTCGAGCCCGGTCTTGCCGAAGGTGCCGATGTTCAGCACCATGCCGTCGAGCCCGCCCATGGCGTGATGAGCTTCATCAATCATTCTGATGACATCGGCCTCTCGGGTGACGTCGGCGGCAATCGCGAAACCGCGGCCGCCGTCAGCCGCGATGCGCGCGACCGTGTCCTCGGCGGAGCCGCGGTTGAGGTCGGCAACCGCGACATGCGCCCCCTCGCGGGCGAACAGCAGGCTCATCGCGCGGCCGTTGCCGACCGGATCGGTCGCGGCATCGAACACGCGCTGGCCGCCGCCGACCACAAGGATGCGGCGGCCGTTGAGACGGCCCCTGCCCGGCGCGGTGCCTGAGGACTCCGCGCTCAGCGGACGGACATGGCGGTCAGGCTTCGTGTCTTGCGAGGTCCCTTGCGGAGTCTCCGACATCCCATCAACCCCGCTTCTTGCTGGCCTCGTACACGACCATGCCGGCGGCCGGATCGAGATCGGTCTCGGTCGCTTCCGTCAGCCGCGCCATCATCATGTAGAAGCCGAGCGTGACGATCGCCTCGACGATCTCCTGATCGCTGAAATGCTCGCGCACCCCTGCGAAGACGGCATCGCCGACGCGGACCTTCTCGACCACCTCGCGGCCGAATCCGAGCAGTGCGCGCTCGGCGGCGTTGAGCGAGGGATCATCGTAATTGCCGCGCTCGACGGCATCGATCTGCGCTTGCGCAACGCCGACGCCGAGCGCGATCGGCACGTGCTGCCGCCATTCATAGGCGCCGCCCTCGAGCTGCGCGGCCTGCAGAATCAGAAGCTCGCGGTTGACCGCCGACAGCTTCTGCATGTGCAGGATCGAGTTGCCGAGCCGCATCAGCGGCATCGCATTGGCCTCGGCATGGGCCATCATGCGGAAGATGTTGAGCTTGACCGGCATGCGGTCGAACGCGGCGCGGATATCGCCGCTCGTGGTGTCCGGATCAATCAGAGGCAGCCTTGCCACGCGTCTCTCCCTTTTTTCGTTGCTTCTTGTCCGAGATGTCTGCGTCCTTTGCCGCAATCAGCGACAGGAAGAATGCGAGATAGCGGTCGATCGCCTCGATCACCTTCGGTCGCGGCGAGGCCTGTGCGCCCATCACATAATGTTCGAGCCTGACATAGATCAGGCCGGCGGCGAACAGCCGCGCCGCCTCGCGCGGGTCTGTAGTCGTGATCAGTCCGGCGAGCGCAAAGCCGCGGAAGTAGTCCGTCATCAGATTCTGTTCGCGCGCATAGAAGTGGTCGGCGAACTTGGCGCGGATGCCGGGCACACGGTTGCGTTCGGCGGTGATGACCTTCTGGAACTGATGCTCGCGCGGATCCGACCATTGTTCGACGAGGTCAAGCGCGAACTGGCGGCAGAACGCCGCCGGCTGCTGCGCGAGCTGCCGGTAGCGCGGCGCCTCAAGCCGGTCGGCCGAACTCGCCGGACCGTGCTCGCTGACGATCGCTTCGAGGATCGCGGCCTTGCCCGGAAAATGATTGTAGAGGCTGCTCTCGCGGATGCCGACGCGGCGCGCAAGCTCGCGCATCGACGCGCCACCATAGCCGCTTTGCGCGAACAGACTGAGCGCCTCGCTGAGGATGCGCTCGCGGGTAGAGGTCACGACCGCGTCGGCCGCGCTGGATGTGGAAGCCGCCATGGCGCCTTGACTAACGAACGATCGTTCGCTAGTCAACCGTACGAACGATCGTTCGTCTGCACGGCGGCGGTCCGGCCCGCAAGCGGCGGGCGAAGTATTCGCGTTTCAACTCCGCCCGAAGAGGCGGGGAGCAATCTGGGGAGATTCCGTCATGGCGTGCTTCGTCCGCTCTCATTTGCGCGCGGCCCTCTTGCTGCTGCCGCTGATCGCCGCCGGCGCCGTACAAGCCGAAAGCCCGAAATATGACTCAGGCGCCGACGACAAGACGATCAAGATCGGAACCACCGCGCCGCTGTCCGGCCCCGTCTCGGCCTTCGCGCAAATCGCGAAATCGGCGGAGGCCTATTTCCGCAAGGTGAATGACGAGGGCGGCATCAACGGCCGGCGTATCCAGATGATGATCGCCGACGACGCCTACAGCCCGCCCAAAACGGTGGAGCAGACGCGCCGCCTGGTCGAGAGCGACGAGGTGCTGTTGATCTTCGGCGGCGTCGGCACGCCGACCAACAGCGCCGTGCACAAATATCTCAACGACAGGAAGGTGCCGCAGCTCTTCCTCGGCTCGGGCGCGGCGAAGTGGGACGACCCGAAGAATTTTCCGTGGACCGTGGGCTGGCAACCGACCTATCGCGACGAGGCAATCGCCTACGCCAAATACATCAAGGCGAGCCACCCGAACGCCAAGGTCGGTGTGCTCTATCAGAACGATGACCTCGGCAAGGATTATCTAAAAGCGCTGGACGAAGGCCTCGGCAGCACCGAGGCCATCGTGGCGCGGGCGGCCTACGAGACCACCGCTCCCACCGTCGATACGCAGATCCTGCTGCTCAAGAGCAGCGGCGCCGACGTGGTGCTGGTCGCGGCGACGCCGAAATTCGCGGCGCAGGCGATCCGCAAGATCGGCGAGATCGGGTGGAAGCCGACTACCATCATCTCCAATGTCTCGGCCTCGATCAGCGGCGTGCTCGAACCCGCCGGAAAGGACAATTCCACTGGCGTGATCTCGAGCCAGTACCTGAAGGACTCGACCGATCCGGCGCTGAAGGACGACGCCGGCTACAAGGAATGGGTCGCCTTCATGGACAAGTATCTGCCCGACGCCAACAAGAGCGACTGGCTGAATGTCTACGGCTACACCATCGCGCAGACGCTGGTCGCGGTGCTGAAGGCCGCCGGCAACGACCTTACCCGCGCCAATGTGATGAAGCAGGCGACCAGCATCAGGGATCTGCATCTGCCGATGCTGATCAACGGCACCGCGGTCAGCAATTCGCCGGAGCGGTATACGCCGATGACCAGCCTGCAACTGATCCGCTACGACGGCACGCGCTGGGTACCGTTCGGCGACCTCATCAAGAACTGAGCACCGCATGCGCCAGATCACGATCGGCAGCATGCGGATCGACCGGCTGGTCGAGATCCCCTCGCTTGCCTTCGACAAGACATGGCTGTTCGCCAATGTCACCGACGAGGTGATCGCCGCGAACCGAAGCTGGCTCGATCACCGCTATATCGAGCCGGAGACCGACCGCTTCATCCTGAGCCACCATTCCTATCTGGTGCGGACGCCGCGCTGGACCGCCGTCGTCGACACCTGCTGCGGCAATCACAAGCCACGTCCGCGCGTGCCGGCCTGGAACAATCTCAACCAGCCCTATCTGGAAAACATGGCCGCGCTCGGTGTGCGGCCCGAACAGGTCGACTTCGTGATGTGCACGCATCTGCATGTCGACCATGTCGGCTGGAACACGCGGCTGATCAACGGGCGCTGGGTGCCGACCTTTCCGAAGGCGCGCTATCTGATGGGACGCGCCGAGTTCCGGCACTGGGAGGCCGCGCACCGGGCGAACCCGCCGACGCCGGTCAATCACGGCTCGTTCGAGGATTCGGTGCTGCCGGTCGTCGCGGCCGGCCAGGCCGAATTCGTCGAGACCGATCACCTGCTGTTCGACGACCGCGACGCGGGCCTGCGCTTTGCGCCGGCGCCGGGCCACACCGCCGGCAACATGCAGATCCACCTCAACGGCCGTGGCGACCATGCCGTGATGTCAGGCGACGTGATCCATCATCCGATCCAGTGCGCGGAGCCGTGGCTGTCGAATGCCGCCGACGCCGATCCCGCGGCGGCGCTCGCCACCCGCGTGACGCTGCTGGAGGAATTGGCGGATACGCCGAGCTATCTGCTGACCGGGCACTTCCCCGCCCCGACCGCAGGCCGCGTGGTCAGGCATGGCGAGGCCTTCAGGTTCAGGTTCGAGGCATAGCATCCGCCACGAGCAAGCTGAGCTCCCTCCTCCGCAAGCGGGAGAGGTAAAGGGAGCACGCGGACAGGCCCTCCGGAAACTCCCGAGATCGGGATCGCGTAGCGGGGTTCAGCCATGCGGTTCCGCGCTTGAATCGGCTGCTGCGGGCGGGCATAAGGGCTGCCATCTCCCCTAAAAAATGGCCATAGCCCAAGGATTTACGATGCCCGCCTATCGCTCCCGCACCACCACCCACGGCCGCAACATGGCGGGTGCACGCGGCCTCTGGCGCGCCACCGGCATGAAGAACGAGGATTTCGGCAAGCCGATCATCGCGGTGGTCAATTCCTTCACCCAGTTCGTGCCCGGGCATGTGCATCTCCAAAACCTCGGCCAGCTGGTGGCGCGGGAAATCGAGAAGGCCGGCGGGGTGGCAAAAGAGTTCAACACCATAGCGGTCGATGACGGCATCGCGATGGGCCATGACGGCATGCTCTACAGCCTGCCCTCGCGCGAGCTGATCGCCGACAGCGTCGAATACATGGTCAATGCGCATTGCGCCGACGCGATGGTCTGCATCTCCAACTGCGACAAGATCACGCCCGGCATGCTGATGGCGACGCTGCGCCTCAACATCCCGACCGTGTTCGTCTCGGGCGGCCCGATGGAATCGGGCAAGGTCCTGCTCAAGGGCAAGAAGCGCGCCGTCGACCTGATCGACGCGATGGTTGCGGCAGCCGATTCCAACGTCTCGGACGAAGAGGTCGAGGTGATCGAGCGCTCGGCCTGCCCGACCTGCGGTTCCTGCTCCGGCATGTTCACCGCGAATTCGATGAACTGCCTGACCGAGGCGCTCGGCCTCGCGCTGCCCGGCAACGGCTCGGTGCTGGCGACCCATGCCGACCGCAAGAGCCTGTTCGTCGAGGCCGGCCATCTGATCGTCGACCTCGCCCGCCGCTATTACGAGCAGGACGACGCCAAGGTGCTGCCGCGCAACATCGCGAACTTCAAGTCGTTCGAGAACGCGATGACGCTCGACATCGCGATGGGCGGCTCGACCAACACCGTGCTGCATCTGCTCGCCGCCGCGCGCGAGGGCGAGGTGCCGTTCACGATGACCGACATCGACCGTCTCTCCCGCAAGGTGCCGGTGCTCTGCAAGGTCGCGCCCTCGGTGCCGGACGTCCACATGGAGGACGTGCATCATGCCGGCGGCATCATGGCGATCCTCGGCGAGCTCGACCGCGCCAAGCTGCTCACGACCGACGGCCCGACCGTACACGCCGCGACATTGAACGACGCGCTGAACCGCTGGGACGTGGTGCGGACCACGAGCGACAAGGTGCGCAACTTCTACTGCGCCGCGCCGGGCAACGTGCCGACCCAGGAAGCCTTCAGCCAGGACCGCCGCTTCGACGAGGTCGATCTCGACCGCGAAACGGGCGTGATCCGCAACGCCGAGCATGCCTATTCCAAGGATGGCGGTCTCGCCGTGCTGTTCGGCAATCTTGCGGAAGACGGCTGCATCGTGAAGACCGCCGGCGTCGATCAGAGCATTTTGAAGTTCTCAGGTCCCGCCCGCATCTTCGAGAGCCAGGACGCCTCGGTCGATGCCATTCTCGGCAACAAGGTCAAGGCCGGCGATGTCGTGCTGATCCGCTACGAAGGTCCGCGCGGCGGCCCGGGCATGCAGGAGATGCTCTATCCGACCAGCTATCTGAAGTCGAAGGGGCTCGGAAAGGCCTGCGCGCTGATCACCGACGGCCGCTTCTCCGGCGGATCGTCCGGCCTGTCGATCGGCCACGTCTCGCCGGAAGCCGCCGAAGGCGGCCTGATCGGCCTGGTCGAGGAAGGCGACATCATCGAGTTCGACATTCCGAACCGCAAGGTCAACCTTAGGGTCGACGATGCAGAACTCACGCGCCGTCGCGCTGCGATGGAAGCCAAGGGCAATGCGGCGTGGAAGCCGGCGGCGCCGCGCAAGCGCGCCGTCTCGACTGCGCTGAAGGCCTATGCGGCGTTCGCGAGCAGCGCGGCGAAGGGTGCGGTGCGCATCCTGCCGGAGTAGAACCGCGCGGCGCGCGGAGGCGTCAGCTCACGTGCAAGTCGGCCGCCTCGATCCGGATGCGGTCGGCATGCAGTGACCAGTCGCACAGCGATTGCTCCTGGCAGAATTTGGCCTTGGCCATCTCGCTGGCCTGGCCTTCGCTCAAGGCGTCGATCTCGAGCGCGCCCTGACAGACCTCGCGCTGGCGGCCATTGCCGCCAAGCACGTCCTTCATGAAATGAACGACGAAGCGTGACATGGAACCCTCCCCGCTGGACCGGAAGAGCCGGGGGTACCACGCTAGCACTAACGCGAAATAGGGGTGAGTTAATTCGGAAGGGCGCGTGCGATTGTTCGCAGCGGGAAAACTACGCGCCGGCCTGCGGCAGGCTGGCGGCAGCGATCGCGACGATCTGCGCAAGACGGCGGCCGATTTTCGCGGGCGCGTTGCGGAGCAATAACTGGACTCGTCGCATGGTACGTTTTCCTTCGGTGCCCGGAATGGTCGGGCACATCGCGAAAATGGCGACTTCGGGCTAAGCCGTCGATATCTCAGGGAAAATAACAACGGACGTGTTGCCGGGCTGCGGTTCGGCAGTGGGTTTGTTGCCCGGATTGAGGTGTTGGCGAAGCAGATTTTCTCCGGTGTTTTCGAGCGCACAACACTCGTACGCACGCCATCTGCGTAAGGGACGCACCGGCGGACGGGTTCCCTCCACCCTTGCGGTATCTCTCCCCGCAAGGCGGGCACTTGCACAATTTCGGAATATTGGAAATGTACGCCTGAGTTGCCCGACGCGTCAAGTCGCCTGGTCGGAACGCCGGCAGCCGCCGGCTCCTTTGCATGGGGTTGTTTTCGATATTTTGGCCGCGCGCAGCCGCAGCCGCCGCAAGGGGAGGCCTGACCAACGCGTTGATCTCGGCTGGCTTCAGCGCCACCTACCCCGGCATGAACCCGAACGCCTTCTCGAACCGCTTCGCATACACCGGCCAGACCTCGGGATTGATGATGCGCGGCGGGCGCTTGCCGTCGAGGGCATCGAGGATCTGTTCGGCGGCGATCCGGCCCATGTTGATGCGCGCCTCGCGGGTGACGCCCGCGGTATGCGGGCTCGCCAGCACATTGTCGAACTGCAGCAGCGGATGGTCCGGCGGCGGCGGCTCCTTGGCCCAGACGTCGAGGCCGGCACCGGCAATGCGCTTGTCACGCAGCGCATCCTCCAGCGCCTTCTCGTCATGGATGAAGCCGCGTGCGGTGGTGACGAAGTAGGCGTGCGGCTGCATCAGCGCGAATTCGCGCGCGCCGATCATGCCCCGGCTCTTGCTGTCCAGCGGACAAGAGATCGAGACGAAATCCGCGCGGCGCAGGAGATCGTCGAGCTCGACCTTCTCCCCGCCTCGCTTCGCCATCTCCTCGGCGGTGAGATAGGGATCGTAGGCGATCACCTTCATGTGCAAGAGGCCCTTGCACAGCTCGGCAATGCGGCGGCCGACATTGCCGAGGCCGACAATGCCGACGGTCTTCTCTTTCAGCTCGTTGCCGATCAGATCGTTGCGGTTGACGTTGGCCTCGCGCCGCAGCCGGCGGTCGGACTGGATGATGCGCTTCGACAGCGTCAGCATCATGCCGAGCGCGTGCTCGGCGACCGAGTTGGCGTTGCCGCCGGACTGGTTGACCACCAGCACGCCCGCCGCGGTGCAGGCATCGACATCGACGGGATCGAAGCCGGCGCCGTTCGAGGACACGATCAGAAGGTTCGGCGCGCGCTTCAACAGCTCGGCATGGGCGTGGAAGTGCGGCGCCAGTTCATCGCGCGCGGCACCGATCTGATAGGCATGCGCGTCGGCGAGCACGGGCGCGAACGTCGTCTCCGGCGTCTCGTTCTCCAATCGATCGAGCCGGACATCCGGCCGCTTCTTCAGGATGTCGACGTAGATCTCGTGGGCGAGGTATTTGACGTAGAACACGCGCTTGTTGTTGACGGTCATGTCTTCGAGCAGCCTTCAGTTTGGGAAGCCATAGAGTCGTGCGGGATTGTCGACCAGGATGCGGTGCCGGGTCGCGGCATCCGGCGTCCACTCCTGGAACAGCGTCAGCAGATGGCCGGCGTTGGGCATTTCGCCTTCGACGCGCGGATGCGGCCAGTCGCCGCCCCACACCAGCCGCTCAGGGTTGGCCGCGACCAGCGCCTCGTGGAACGGCCGCGCATCCGGATAATCCGGTGCGCGCCGGCTCAGGCGATGCGCGCCTGACAGCTTGGCCCAGCACCAGCCCTCGCCGACCGCGCGCAGCAGGCTCTGGAAACCCGCGGTGTTGATCCCGGCGCCGGCATCGGTGCGGCCCATGTGATCGACCACCACCGGAAGACCGAGCGCCTTCAGCGTCGGGACCGTGTCGGGCAGATCCTTCACGTCGATCCAGAGCTGCAGGTGCCAGCCGAGCTCGGCCATGACAGGCGCATGCATCTCGGCGACACCCAAGGGAATGCCGCCGCGATAGTGCAGCTGGCCGCCGCGGAAAAAATGGTTGAAGCGCAACGCGCGAACGCCGAGCACATGCCATTGCCGCAGCGTGCCCGCCGCGACTTCGGCATCGGCCACCGCAACGCCGCGCAGCCGCGCCGGCTCGCGCTGCAACGCATCCAGCATCGCCGAATTGTCGTGGCCATGCGCGCTGCCCTGCACCAGCACGCCGCGGGTGAACCCGAGCGCATCGAGCATGCCGAGATAGCTCGCAAGCGGTGCGTCAGGCGGCGTGTAGCTGCGATCGCCGGCATAGGGAAAGCGATCCGCCGGTCCGAACACATGCGCATGGGTATCGCAGGCCTTCGGCGGCAGCTTCTCCCGCGGCGGCGTCACCGGGCGCGGCGGCAGGCAAGCAGGAATTTCTGACGTAGCCATCTTCCTACTCCGCCTTCATGCCGGCGGCCTTGGTGATCGGCCCCCATTTGTCGTAGTCGGCCTTGATCTTGGCGGCGAATGTTTCCGGCGTGCTCCCGATCGAGACAGCGCCGAGCTTGCCGAGACGCTCCTTCACCGCATCCGTGTTCACCGCCGCGACGAAATCATGCGAGATCTTCGCGACGAGATCGGGGGGCACGTTGCCGGGACCGAGCAGCCCCCACCACACCTCGGTGTCGTAGCCCGGCACGCTCTCCGACATGCTGGGCACATCAGGCAGGAACGGCGCGCGTGACGCCGTGGTCACCGCCAGCGCGCGGACCGTGCCGGCCTGCAACTGCCCGACCGATTCCGGCCCGTTGTTGAACGACATCGGAATCTGTCCACCGAGCAGATCGTTGATCGCCGGCGCGCCGCCCTTGTACGGAATCGCGTTGAGATCGATCTTGGCAAGATTGTTGAGCAGCTCACCGGCCAGATGGGTCGAGGTGCCGTTGCCGGCATGGGCAAACGAGAGAGTGCCAGGCCTTGCCTTCGCCGCCGCAATGACGTCGCCGACCGACTTGAACGGCGAGTCCGCGCGCACCAGCAGTACGTTGGGCGACGACGCCAGCAGCGAGATCGGTGAAAAATCCTTGAAGGTGTCGTAGGGCAGCTTTGGATAGAGGAACGGATTGGTGGCATGGC
The DNA here is from genome assembly GCF_020889685.1 of Bradyrhizobium oropedii. GTDB lineage: Bacteria > Pseudomonadota > Alphaproteobacteria > Rhizobiales > Xanthobacteraceae > Bradyrhizobium > Bradyrhizobium oropedii. The sequence goes on along the minus strand of NZ_JACMYO010000004.1, from coordinate 50,987 downwards.
CGCTCGCCACCATGATCAGGTTGTAGCCATCGGGCGCGGAGCTCGCGATCGCCTGCGAGGCGATCACGCCGCCGGCGCCGGGCCGGTTCTCGACCACGATCGATTGTGTCCAGGTCTTCGACACCGCTTCGGCGAGCGTCCGCGTCAGCACGTCGACGCCGCCACCGGGCGGATATGGAACGAGAATGTGAACGGCCTTTGCCGGGTACGGCTGCGCGGACGCGAGGCCGGCCACAAGCGTGGCCGCTGCCGCAATGGCGGTCCGCCAGACCCATCCGGCCATTGACGCCTCCCGTCCCTTGATCGTTCTATCGTTACCGCCTGTATCGCACGGCGGTTCGGCGCTGCGATGGCCGAATTCCGCAGGTCGCGTTGCGGACGCGACATGTTGACAATCACATGGTCAGCGTCAAGCTTCGACCGGCAAGCGACCGTCAGCGTCGCGCGAGCAGGGAGAGCAGGATGGCGGCCGCGGAACAAGCCTCGTCCAAAGATAAAGCCAAGGATAAGTCCCAGGATGCGGCGACCACCTGGCACGGCATCGTGCTGCAGACGCTGAAGCGGAACGAGATCAAGCTGGTGCCCTATGTGCCCGACCGGGTGCTGACCACGCTGATCAAGGACCTGCACGCCGATCCGTATTTCACGACATTTCCGACTGCGCGCGAGGAAGAGGCCGTCGGCATCGTCTCCGGCGCCTGGATGGCCGGCATGCGCGGCGCGGTGCTGATGCAGACCTCGGGCTTCGCCACGCTCGCCAACGTGCTGGCCTCGCTCGCGGTGCCCTACCAGATCCCGCTGATCATGTTCGTCTCCGAGCGCGGCACGCTCGGTGAGTTCAATTACGGCCAGGCGCTGGTCTGCCGCACCATGCGCCCGGTGCTGGATTCGCTTGCGATGGAGCATCACACCATCACAAGACTCGACGAGCTCGAATTCATCGCCGACCGCTCGATCAAGCAGGCCGTCACCACCCAGGCGCCGGTGGCGCTGATCCTCTCGCCGCTGCTGACCGGCGGCAAGACCTTCGACAAGTGAGATCAGCCATGACCAACACTCCCGCGCGCAACACCAAGGTGATGAACCGTTTCGATCTCACCCAGCGCCTCGTCGCCGGGCTGAAGGACGAGGCCGTGATCGGCGGCATCGGCAACACCAACTTCGATCTGTGGGCCGCCGGCCACCGCCCGCAGAATTTCTATATGCTGGGCAGCATGGGACTTGCGTTTCCGATCGCGCTCGGCGTCGCGCTGGCGCAGCCGAAGCGGCGGGTGTTCGCGCTCGAAGGTGACGGCTCGCTCTTGATGCAGCTCGGCTGCCTCTCGACCATCGCGACGCTGGCGCCGAAGAACCTCACCATGATGGTGATGGACAACGGCATCTACCAGATCACCGGCAGCCAGCCGACCCCGGCCGCCGGCCACACCGACATCGTCGCGGTCGCGATCGCCTGCGGCCTCGCCAACAGCTCGTGGGCCTCCGACGAGGACGATTTCGAGCGGCTGATCGCGCAGTCGAAACGGGCGGCCGGCCCCACGCTGATCGGCGTTCGCATCGACGACAAGCCCGGCACCGGCACCACAAGGCGCGATCCCGTGCAGATCCGCGAGCGCTTCATGCATGGCATGGGCGTGCGGCAGCTGCTGTAGCGACACGGCGCAATGCCAAAATCAAAGAGACCGGACCGCATGCTCCGCCACGCGGTAAAGTGACGGATCGGGTTGCTGACCGGCGATTTACCTTGTGACAACCTATGATGGTATTGTATCGACACCGGCGAAAGATATCCACCGGAATTCGTCGATCGTTCTGACCTGCCGAAGCGGCATCAGTCAGCGTAGGTTTGCCTTACCATGCTCGCACTGCTGACACTCCCTATCGAGCTCTTGCGCATCGCCTGCTACGCGGTGCAGGGCATCGCCGATGCGCTACGCGGGCACAAACGGCTTCGCTTTGAATACGCGGTGCAGATCAATGCGCCACCCGAGGTCGTTTGGCGCTTCAATTCCGCCAGTCGCATGGTCTTCGATGGGCCGCCAGTGATGGAGATATCGCACGAGCCGGTGCCCGATGATATCGGGTTGTGGCTGACGTGCGTATCCATCAACGGCCAGCTCCGAATGCAGATCGTCTCGCGCGAGCTCGAACGCGACGAGACAAGGGGCATCCTCCGGAGCCAGACCGTAGAGCACCGCCTGTCGATGCCGCCGGATGACGGCCGCAGTATCGAGTCGGGCATCACGGTCGAGGCGACAGACAGCGGCACCAGGCTCACGAGTTTCGGCGAACTGACCCCGCGCTCGCTGCGTGATCGCATCATCTATCGGCTCGGCCAGCGTCGGATGGCGAACCTGATCAAGCGGCAGTGCGAGAAGGAGGCCGGAAGCCGCGACCGGCTCGCCGCCATCGGCAACAACGGATGGCTGTTGTCGGTCGTGGCCCTCCTGAGCTTCTGGTATCTCGTAGGCTGGAAGGCGGCGCTGCTCCTGACCGTGGTCATCGTCCTGCACGAGGCCGGTCACGCCGTGGCGATGCTGATGGCCGGTGTCGGCGTGCGCGGTATCTACCTCGTGCCCTTCTTCGGCGGGGCGGCCGTTCCCAGGACGGCCTATCGGACCGAAGGCCGGCTCGGCTTCATCGCGCTGATGGGTCCGGGCCTGAGCATCATTCCGACACTCGGCCTGTTCGCCGCCTACCAGGCCACCGGCCAACTCTATCTTGCGAAGCTGGCCGAGCTGTTCGCGATCGTCAACGCGAGCAACCTGCTTCCGCTCTATCCTCTGGATGGCGGGCTGATCCTCAACGCCCTCGTCGGCTCGGTGAACCGGAGGTCCGCGCTGATCGTGGGCTGGATCGGAATCCTGATCGGCCTCGCCCTGGCCGTCTACCTGCAATCCTTCCTGATCGGGATTCCCTTCATGCTGTTCGCTCTGCAGCGCTACCTCAGCGGGGGTCGCACCATGGAGCTCGAGCGGCTGACCCTTCACGACGGGATCATGCTGGCAATTGGCACGATCGCGACCTTCGCCCTGTACATTCTCGTCCTGAAGACGACCTGGCCGCTTCCAGCCATCCGCCTTTGATGCGCGAACAGTCGCACCACATACGCCGCTCAATTCACCCGCAACTCGGTGATGTGCCGGGGATCCGGCTTTAGCTCGCCGCGTTCGACGCGCTTGACGATGTCGGTCAGCGCGGCGTTGGCATTGCAGGCGAGGCCGACCTTCTCGCCCTCGCGCACCACGAAACCGTTGAGGAACTCGATCTCGGTGCGCCGGCCCTTCTGGATGTCCTGGCCCATCGACGGGCGCTGTGCCGATGAGGTACGCTTGCTGTCGTTAAAGCGTTGCTCGTCGCAGGCGCGGGTCGCGGCCTCGTCGCCCTCGCCGGCCCGGGCGATCGTCTCCGGCGGCAGATGCAGGATCTCTTCCAGCTGATAGCCCTGCGCCTGGCCGACACGGATCGCCTCGCTGCCGAGCCGGGTCGAGAAGCGGCGCAGCGGCTCGCTTTGCAGCACCTCGCCGCCCGCTAGACCCGTGCAGGCCGAGAGCCCGTTGCCCATCACGTTGGCGACGAGCTTGGACCAACGCTCGCCCCAGAGGTTGGACGTCACCTTGGCGCTGTCGGAGAAGCCAACCAACCGGCAAACTTCCTCCGCCCGTGCGGTGATGCGGCCGTGCACCTCGCCTGCGCGAAACACGGTGTGCGCCGCCCCGCCCTTGCCGGTGCCACGATGGATATGGCCAGGCTCCGGCAGATTGACGGTGATGCTGCTCGCGATGCAGCCGAGCGTCTTGCCCCAGCCGACGATGCCGGCGATGGTCTCTTCGTTCATACAGTTCTGCAACGAGACGACATAGCCGTCGGCCGCCAGATATTGCCGGATCAGCATCGTGGCCCAGGCCGTGTCGTAGGACTTCATGCAGACGAAGGCGATATCGACCGGCTTCTCTTTCGCCAGTTGCTGCGCGTCGGTGACATGCAGCGCGCGCACCGGCACCGAGAATTCCGCAACGTCCATCGCGTGGGTGACTCGCAGACCGTGCTTGCGCATGTGCGCGACATGCTCCGGCCAGGGATCGATGAAGGTGACGTCCTCACCCGCCTGCGCCATGTGCGCGCCGGCGTAGCCGCCGACCGCACCCGCCCCGACGATCGCGATCTTCCGACCCATCTTCCAACCCCTGTCGTTAAGGCAGACGCTTGCTGCGTCCGTTGCCGGCCAGTCTAGGGGATCGGACCGTCAGGCCAACCGGCCACCGCATGAAAAAAGCGCGCCCATGCCATGCCGGTATTCATGGGACCCACGAAAATCCCCGCGGGCAACAGACCCGCGAGGATGTCCGCAGTCAGGAATCTCGACGCGATCAGTCGACGATCCTGACGATCCGGTGGGTGCGCGCGTCCACGATCACGCGGCGGTCATTGACGACGGCATAGCGATATTCGGTGTAGCGCGGCACCGGGCGCAGCACGACGGTGTCAGGCAGTGGCTCGCCGACCACGACACGCTCGCGCACCACCACCGACGGCTCGCCGCGCGGGATCGACGTGATCACCGCATTCGGAATCTCGAGGCCGGCGCCGACCGCAGCACCAACCGTGCCGCCGACGATCTCGCCAACCGGGCCCGCAATCTCGCCACCGGTCCGCGCACCGTTGGCGGCGCCCGCTGCAGTCGTGGACTGCGCGAAGGCCGAACCGGATACGAGCAGCGACGCAGCAGCGACAAGGGAAACGGCAAAACGCTTGTTCATCATTGTCCTCCTCCGAGTTGCAAGACGCCCCTTCAACATCGCTGGAAACGAGACGTTCCAGTTCCAGCGCGGCAACTTGCGCGCAAATTCCAGTTCCGCCGCAACTCGCCTGAGTTCCCGCACAAAATGAAAATGCCGCTTCGGATGATGCCCGAAGCGGCATTCACGGCTGGTTCAGATTCAGGGTTGGCTCAGAGCAGGCCCGCGCCGCGCGCCGCTCAATCCGGCGCCTTTTGATCGGTTCGCGGTCTCGGTGCGCGCCGTCGTGAAGCTGGCCGGCTCGGTGGCGATGCAGCCTCCGGCTTGATGCGGATCCGCATCGCACCGCCCTTCGGGTTATCGATCTCGAAGGCGTTTGTCCTGCGTACCAGTTCGCCCAGCGTGCGGAAGCCGTAGGTCCTCTGATCGAAATCCGACGCAACATTGGCAAGCTGCCGTCCGACCTCACCAAGAGTGACCCAGCCATCCTCGCTTGCGATCTGGCTGGTCACCTTCTTGATGATGGGCGCGGCCGCCTCGGGCGGCTGCAACGGCTGGGGGCGCGCGGTCGTGCCCTGATTGTTCGTCACGCCGCCGCGCAAATTCTCGGTATAGACGAACCTGCGGCAGGCCTGCCGAAAACTCTCCGGCGTCTTCTGTTCGCCAAACCCGAACACGTCGATGCCATGCTCACGAATGCGGGCGGCAAGCCTGGTGAAATCGCTGTCCGACGACACCAGGCAGAAGCCGTCGAACCGGCCGCTGTGCAGCAGGTCCATGGCGTCGATCACCAGCGTGATGTCCGATGCGTTCTTTCCGGTCGTGTAGGCAAATTGCTGCTGCGGGATGATGGCATGCTTCGACAGGATGTCGGCCCATGCCCTGGATCGCGGGTTGGAGAAGTCGCCATAGATGCGGCGTACGCTGGCTTCGCCGATCTTGGCGATCTCCTCGAACAGCCCGTCGGCGATCTTTGCGGATGCGTTGTCGGCGTCGATCAGGACGGCGAGACGGGGCGAACGGAGTTCGGATGGCATGGCATTTCTCGGCTGGGACACGATGGAACAAGATTCCGGCAGACGGCTCCGGAACCGGCACGGCCGCCGCATCGGAGCACATCGCGCGTCCCAGGCATAGACTCGGCAGCGGTCGGACGGACGTTCGCCGCTGCGGCAGCCCTCCGGCTGCGCGGGGTCAGATCACCTCGCCGAGGTCGATCGCCCGCCTTGCGAACTCGATGGCCTTCTCGGCGTTGATCGCGTCCGCTGTCGTTGTCGCCTCATCGCGCACCGATGGCGGAGACGCGATCCGGATCTTCTTGCCGTTCGATCGGCGGATGGTCGCGCGCCAACGATCGACATCGCGCCGATAGGCATCGATGACGAAGTCCCGATAGGTGACGCCGCTCATCAGCGGCTGGATCGATGGCGCTTCCGGACCGGCCGGCCGGCTTGCCACATCGCGCACCATCTCGACAATCAGCTCGACGGCATGTTCGCGGCCGACGCCGCTCGTGTTCCTGAGCAAAAAGCTCACCGCCGCGCCGATCTGCGCCCTGGCGCGATCGTCGCTCGCAAAATCCGAATCGACCTGAATTGACATATGGGGAAAACGCCTCCGTGCAGCCACGAGACGTTTAATCGGCCCCCGTTAAAGCCGGATTATCCGTTAGGCCCCGATTTCTCGGATGCCGTTAACCGGGTCTTGATGCCGCTTCGGGAGGCATCCGAAGCGGCATCGTTTGTTGGCTCAGATTACGGCTGGATCAGGTCACAACAGGCCCGCGCCGCGCGCCCATTTGTACTTGGCGCCCAGCACCTCGACCGGCAGTTCGGTCGAATAGGCGTAGGCCGGAATGCCGTTCTGGTAGAGATATTCGGCGGCCTCCTCGACCTCGACGTCGCCGGCGAGCGAGGCGACGATCGGCTTCACGAAGCCCTTGGCCTCCATCTCCTTCTTCACCTCGACCATGTTGCGCGCGAACACCATCGGCGGCGTCACGATGGTGTGCCAGTAGCCGAGGATCAGCGCGTGGATGCGCTCATCCGACAGGCCGAGCTTCACGGTGTTGACGTAAGTGATCGGCGGCTCGCCGCCGGTGATATCCACAGGATTTCCGGCCGCGCCGAACGGCGGGATGAACTTGCGGAACGCGGCATCGAGATCCGGCGGCATCTGCATCAGCGACAGGCCGTTGTCGACCACGGAGTCCGACAGCAGCACGCCGGAGCCGCCGGCACCGGTGATGATCAGGACGTTCTCGCCCTTCGGCGTCGGCAGCACCGGCACGCCGCGGGCGAATTCCAGCAATTGCCGGAGCGAGCGCGCGCGGATCACGCCGGACTGCTTGAACACGTCCTCGTAGATCTTGTCATTGCCGGCGAGCGCACCGGTGTGCGACGACGCGGCTTTCGCACCGGCAGACGTGCGGCCGGCCTTGAGCACGACCACCGGCTTCTTCTTGGAGACGCGCTTGGCGGCTTCCGCGAAGGCGCGGCCGTCCTTCAGATCCTCGCAGTGCTGCGCGATCAGGTTGGTGTTGGGATCCTGCTCGAAGAAGGCGAGCAGATCGTCCTCGTCGATGTCGGACTTGTTGCCGAGGCCGACAATCGCCGACACGCCCATCTTGGCCGAGCGCGAGAAGCCGATGATCGCCATGCCGATGCCGCCCGACTGCGACGACAGCGCGGCGTGACCCTTGACGTCGTAGGCGGTGCAGAACGTGGCGCAGAGATTGGCCGGCGTATAGTAGAAGCCGTAGATGTTCGGCCCCATCAGGCGGATGTTGTACTTCTTGCCGACCTCGACGATCTCGGCCTGCAATTCGGGCGCGCCGGCTTCAGCAAAGCCCGAGGGAATCAGCACCGCGCCGGGGATTTTCTTCTCGCCGCATTCGGCGAGCGCGCCGGCCACGAACTTCGCGGGGATCGCGAACACCGCGGTGTCGATCACGCCGGGCACGTCCTTGACGCTCTTGTAGGCCTTGTAGCCGAGGATCTCCTCGGCCTTCGGGTGGATCGGATAGATCTCGCCCTTGTAGCCGCCGTTGATGAGGTTCTTCATCACCGAGTTGCCGATCTTGCCGTCCTCGGCGGAGGCGCCGATCACGGCAACGCCCTTCGGCTGCATGATGCGGCTCATCGCCGCGACGATCTCCTCGGTCGGACGCGGCGCCGGGCGCGGCTTGTAGTCGAAGTCGACGACGATGCGGACGTCGGCCGCGATCGCGTTCTTGCTGGTGGCGAACACCGGATTGAGGTCGAGCTCGACGATCTCGGGGAAATCGCTGACCAGCTGCGACACCTTGACGATGACGTCGGCGAGCGCCTCGCGATTGACGGGCTCACCGCCGCGCACGCCCTTCAGCATCTCATGGGCCTGGATGCCGTCGAGCATCGACAGCGCATCGTCCCTGGTCGCGGGCGCGAGGCGGAAGGTGATGTCCTTGAGGATCTCGACCAGCACGCCGCCAAGGCCGAAAGCGACCAGCTTGCCGAACGAGCCGTCGGTGATCGAGCCGACGATCACCTCGGTGCCGCCGCCCAGCATCTGCTGGACCTGGATGCCGTCGATCTTGGCATCGGCCTTGTACTTCCTGGCGTTGGCGAGAATGGCCTCGTAGCTCTTCTCGGCGTCGGCTGCGCTCTTGACGCCGACCACCACGCCGCCCGCCTCGGTCTTGTGGAGAATATCGGGCGAGACGATCTTCATCACGACCGGGAAGCCCATGTCGGAGGCGATCCGGGCGGCCTCGGCGGCCGACTTGGCAACGCCTTCCTTCGGCACCGGGATGCCATAGGCGTCGCAAACCACCTTGCCTTCGGGCGCGGTGAGGCTCGTGCGCTTGTCGGCCTTGACCGCATCGAGAACTTTGCGGACCGCATCCTTTGAATTTGACATCGGCTTCCTCCTGGGACAAATTTTATGGCATTTGGTATGCCAGAAACGCAATTGTCAAGCTCGCAGGCTCACCGGGTGCTCAAAAATACCGAAAAATATAGGTCGCTTGACATTCTGGTATTTGGCATGCCAAAAATCTAAGGTAATTTCTTCTGCTAAGAAGACGTCTCCAAGAGGAGGAGACGAGTCGTGCCTGACCCGAAACAGACCAAGGCGTCGCCCACCATGGCTGACACAGATATCGCCATCGTCCGGATCGCGCCGGAGACAAGCTTCAAGAACAAGGCCTATGAGGCCTTGAAGGAAGCCATCCTGAAGATGGACATCTACGCGACGCCCGAGCCCGTGATGCTCGACGAACGCGCACTGTCCGAGCGCCTCGGCGTCAGCCGCACGCCGATCCGCGAAGCCATCGCGATGCTTGAGCAGGACGGCTTCGTGAAGACCGTGCCGCGCCGCGGCATCATCGTGGTCCGCCGCACCAAGTCGGAGATCGTCGACATGATTCGCGCCTGGGCCGCGCTCGAGAGCATGGCCGCGCGACTGATCACGACCACCGCGCGCAAGAAGGACATCTCGGCGCTGCGCGACTTCTTCAAGGACTTCAGCGACGATCGCCTGCCGCAGGATCACGTCGAGGAGTATTCCAAGGCCAACATCGCCTTCCACCAGGCGCTGATCTCGCTGTCGGAATCGCCTGTGCTGGTCGATCTCACCAACGACCTGCTGCTGCATGTGCGCGGCTATCGCCAGCTCACGATCGGCCGCAAGGACCGCACCGCGACCTCCCTGCCCGAGCATCTTGGAATCATCGAGGCATTGGAGGCGCGCGACACCGAGCTCGCCGAAAAGCGCGCGCGCGATCACACGCTTGGCCTTGCCGCCTATGTCGAGGCGCACGGTCAAGAACTGTTTACTTAGGATTTAGAGTCCACTCACGCTTCAGACGACGATCAGATCGTCCGAACAAGAACGATCAGGGAGACGATGCCGATGCTGAATACCGCTACGAAGTCCGAGGCACCGGGCACCGAGCAGGAACTGACCGATGGCTTCCATCTCGTCATCGATGCGCTCAAGCTCAACGGCATCGACACCGTCTACGGTGTGCCGGGCATCCCGATCACGGACCTGGGCCGCATGGCCCAGGCGGCGGGCATTCGCGTGCTCTCGTTCCGCCACGAGCAGAATGCCGGCTATGCGGCATCGATCGCCGGCTTCCTCACCAAGAAGCCCGGCGTCTGCCTCACGGTGTCGGCACCCGGCTTCCTGAACGGCCTCACGGCGCTCGCCCACGCCACCACCAACTGCTTCCCGATGATCCTGGTTTCGGGCTCGTCCGAGCGCGAGATCGTCGACCTGCAGCAGGGCGACTATGAGGAGATGGACCAGCTCGCGATCGCCAAGCCGCTGTGCAAGGCGGCGTTCCGCGTGCTGCACGCCCAGGACATCGGCATCGGCCTGGCGCGCGCGATCCGCGCCGCAGTGTCCGGCCGTCCGGGCGGCGTCTATCTCGACCTGCCCGCAAAGCTGTTCTCGCAGGTGATGAACGCCGACGCCGGGGCGAAGTCGCTGGTCAAGGTGATCGACGCAGCACCCGAGCAGATCCCCTCCCCGTCATCCGTCAAGCGCGCGCTGGATGTGCTGAAGAGCGCAAAGCGCCCGCTGATCATCCTCGGCAAGGGCGCCGCCTATGCGCAGGCCGACGAGGCGATCAAGACTTTCGTCGAGAAGAGCGGCGTGCCGTTCCTGCCGATGAGCATGGCCAAGGGCCTGCTGCCCGATCTGCATCCGCAATGCGCAGGCGCGGCGCGCTCGACCGTGCTGAAGGAAGCCGACGTCGTGATGCTGATCGGCGCCCGGCTCAACTGGCTGCTCTCGCATGGCAAGGGCAAGACCTGGGGCGAGGCCCCGAAGAAGTTCATCCAGGTCGACATCGAGCCGAAGGAAATGGATTCCAATGTCGAGATCGTCGCCCCCGTGGTCGGCGATATCGGCTCCTGCGTCTCCGCGTTCCTCGACGCGATGGGCGCGAACTGGTCTGCCGCACCGAGCGACTGGCTCGCCACCGTGGCCAAGAAGCGCGACGACAACGTCGCCAAGATGGCGCCGAAGCTGATGAGCAACGCCTCGCCGATGGATTATCACGGCGCGCTCGGCGCGCTGCGCACGATCATCGCGGAGCGTCCGGACACCATCTTCGTCAACGAGGGCGCCAACACGCTCGATCTCGCCCGCGGCGTCGTCGACATGCACAAGCCGCGCAAGCGGCTCGACGTCGGCACCTGGGGCGTGATGGGCATCGGCATGGGCTATTCGATCGCGGCTGCGGTCGAGACCGGCCTCCCCGTGCTTGCGGTCGAAGGCGACAGCGCCTTTGGCTTCTCCGGCATGGAGGTCGAGACCATCTGCCGCTACAAGCTGCCGATCTGCGTCGTGATCTTCAACAATGACGGCATCTATCGCGGCACCGACGTCAACAGCGCGGGCGACGATCCGGCGACCACCGTGTTCGTCAAGGGCTCGCGCTACGACAAGATGATGGAAGCGTTCGGCGGCATCGGCGTCAACGCCACCTCGCCGGACGAGCTGAAGCGTGCGGTCAATGCGGCGCTGGATTCCGGCAAGCCGACGCTGATCAACGCCGTGATCGATCCGGCGGCGGGCTCGGAGAGCGGCCGCATCGGCAACCTCAATCCGCAGAGCGTTCTGCAGAAGAAGAAGTAACCCCTTAAACCCCATCACTCCCTGCGGGTGCAGGGGCAGACAGAGTACGGAGCAAAAGATATGACCAAGGCGCTCAAGGGCGTTCGCATTCTCGATTTCACCCACGTCCAGTCGGGTCCGACCTGCACGCAATTGCTGGCCTGGTTCGGCGCCGACGTGATCAAGGTCGAGCGCCCCGGCGTTGGCGACATCACGCGTGGCCAGCTGCAGGACATCCCGAACGTGGACAGCCTGTATTTCACCATGCTGAACCACAACAAGCGCTCGATCACGCTCGACACCAAGAACCCGAAGGGCAAGGAAGTGCTCACGGCGCTGATCAAGCAGTGCGACGTGCTGGTCGAGAATTTCGGCCCCGGCGTGCTCGACCGCATGGGTTTCCCCTGGGAGAAGATCCAGGCCATCAACCCGAAGATGATCGTCGCCTCGATCAAGGGTTTCGGCCCCGGTCCGTATGAGGATTGCAAGGTCTACGAGAACGTCGCGCAGTGCACCGGGGGCGCCGCCTCGACCACCGGCTTCCGCGACGGCCTGCCGCTGGTCACCGGCGCGCAGATCGGCGACAGCGGCACCGGGTTGCATCTCGCGCTCGGCATCGTCACCGCGCTCTATCACCGCACCCATTCCGGCAAGGGCCAGCGCGTCACCGCGGCGATGCAGGACGGCGTGCTCAACCTCGCCCGCGTCAAGCTACGCGACCAGCAGCGCCTCGCCCACGGCCCGCTGAAGGAATACAGCCAGTTCGGCGAAGGCATTCCGTTCGGCGATGCCGTGCCGCGCGCCGGCAACGATTCCGGCGGCGGCCAGCCCGGCCGCATCCTGAAGTGCAAGGGCTGGGAGACCGACCCGAACGCCTACATCTACTTCATCACCCAGGCCCCGGTCTGGGAGAAGATCTGCGACGTGATCGGCGAGCCGACCTGGAAGACCGATCCGAACTACGCCAAGCCGCCGGCCCGCCTGCCGCGCCTCAACGAGATCTTCGCCCGCATCGAGCAGTGGACGATGACCAAGACCAAGTTCGAGGCGATGGAGATCCTCAACAAGGACGACATCCCCTGCGGCCCAATCCTGTCGATGAAGGAGATCGCCGAAGACCAGTCGCTGCGCGCGACCGGCACCGTGGTCGAGGTCGATCACCCGACTCGCGGCAAGTACATCTCGGTCGGCAACCCGATCAAGCTGTCAGACTCGCCGAGCGAGGTCGCCCGCTCGCCGCTGCTCGGCGAGCACACCGACGAGATCCTGCGCGAGGTGCTCGGCTTCTCAGATCACCAGGTCGCCGAGATCCACGATTCCGGCGCCCTCGACCCGCCGCGCAAACAGGCGGCCGAGTAAGGGCAGCGCTCAAGCAACACGACAAAATGGCCGCGGGCGACCGCGGCCATTTTTGTTTGCTTGACGGAAACGCCGCGGGGGCCTGACACCCGATTTCGCCGTTGGCGACGGACATCAATGAAATCGACGCCCACATCGGCCAACGGCCAGAAGCAGCGATCGGAGACTCTGCGATCTATCGTCCCACTTCGAGTTGGAACATTCGCAACAGCGTCCGGGTTCTAAAGACGTCGAGCGAAGAAACCGTTGCGAGTGCAAAGGGCGATGACCAATCTTTTCAAGCTGCCGACCTGGGCCGACAAAAGGCACATCCACGCCGTCGTCGAGACCCCTCGCGGGAGTTGCTGCAAATTAGAGTTCGATGGCAAGCTGCGCGCATTCATACTCTCAAAGCCCTTGATGACCGGACTGGCCTATCCCTACGACTGGGGGTTCATTCCTTCGACGAAGGCCGATGACGGAGACCCCCTGGATGTGCTGATGATCCACGATGCAGCAACGTATCCCGGCACGGTGCTTCGCTGTAAGCCCATCGGTATTCTCGAAGTCGTTCAGGTCACCGGGCGCAAGAGGAAGAGAAACGATCGGATTTTCGCAGTCCCGGGACGCTCGCCGTTTGTTGGTAACTTGCCGGACATCCGCAGCCTTCCAGCGAGAGCCATTGACGAACTGGAGAAGTTCTTCACCGCGACGGATGCACTCAAAAAGAAGGAGCTTGAGTTTCTCGGATGGTACGGGCCAGGTCGCGCGATGAAGGCGATAAATCGATCTCGTTGTTAGGCATTTCAACGCTCGTACGATGGCACGTGCACGCTCGGAGAGCTGCCTTTAAGGGGGCACAATCAACCGACGCGGCAGCCGGCCGATGGACGGCGCTGGCGCGTTGCAACAATTGCCCCCTCATAAACCCCCGATCACTGTGCTACCCTTCACTGTCCCGTTTTCGTGGGACAGATATTTTGAATCCATTTTCAGGAGGGGAATGCCATGCGAACTTACGTATTACCCCTATTGATCGTCACCTCGGTCTCGTCTGCGTTTGCGGCCGAAGTGCCGAAGGAAGGTAACTACGACTACACCGCGTGCTGGTCCGGCACGAACAATATGATCACCTTCTCCAAGACCCACACCGCAGCAAGCTACGAAATGACGGGTGCTATCCGAAGCACGACGCCCGGCGGCATGTTTGACAAGCATACGTTCCGCTGCGTTGGGATGAATGCTTCGCTCGACGGCAAGAACACCGGATCCACGGTGTGCGAGGCCATTGATGCAGATGGTGACAAGCGCCTGTCAACCTTTGCTCTCGGGAGCGACGGCAAGGTCACCCGCGAGAATGTCGTCGGCACCGGAAAATACGAAGGCATGGTTGCAAGCGGCACGGTCCAGCCGCTCGGGCCCTTTCCGCTCATCAAGGCCGGAACATTTCAGGACTGCAATCACCAGGCCGGCACCTATAAGCTGAAATAGCACGCGAGCAGCGGAATGCCGCCGCTTGAACGGCGGCATTCCGTCTGGAGCTATGGCGCCTGGCTTGCCCTCTGCTCGCGTGACTCCCGCCCCTTCAAAAAGAACGAAATCGCCGGCGTCGCCACGCAAACGATAGGGACGCTTCCCAAATCACCACAATAACAGCACCAACATGCTGACCGGCCCGGCGTAAGATCGTCGTGAAAACAAAGGGTGGGGCACCATGAACGTTCGCTCGGGTCTTCTGGAAGCGATCGGCAATACGCCGCTGATCAAGCTCCGCGGACCGTCGGAAGCCACCGGCTGCAACATCTACGGCAAGGCCGAATTTCTCAATCCGGGCGGCTCGATCAAGGATCGCGCGGCCCTGGCGATCATCAACGACGCCGAGCAGCGTGGCGAACTGAAGCCGGGCGGCATCATCGTGGAAGGCACCGCCGGCAACGTCGGCATCGGCATTGCGCTCGTGGCAAATGCGCGCGGATATCGTTCCGTGATCGTGATGGCCGACACGCAAAGTCAGGAGAAACAGGACATGCTGCGGCTCTACGGCGCCGATCTGCGCCTGGTCCCCGCCGTGCCCTATTCCGATCCTCGCCACTATGCGCGCTATTCCGGCCGCCTCGCTGGGGAACTGGGAGCATTCTGGGCCAACCAGTTCGACAATATCGCGAACAGCGATGGCCATTATCGCACGACCGGCCCCGAGATCTGGCAGCAGACCGACGGAAAGATCGACGGCTTCACCTGCGCCGTCGGCAGCGGCGGGACTTTGGGTGGCGTTGCGCGCGCCCTAAAAGAACGCAATCCCGATGTGAAGATCGCGCTCAGCGATCCCATGGGCGCCGCCCTCTACAACTGGTTCACGAAGGGTGAGCTGACGACAGAAGGCGAATCGATCACCGAGGGCATCGGTCAGGTCCGCATCACGAAGAACCTCGAGGGCGCGCCGATCGACATCGCCTACCGGATCACGGATCAGGAGGCGCTCCCCGTCCTGTTCGACCTGATCGAACATGAGGGATTGGTGCTCGGCGGCTCGAGCGCGATCAACATCGTGGGAGCCATGCGGCTTGCACGCGACCTCGGTCCCGGCAAAACCATCGTCACCATCCTCGCCGACGGCGGCCAACGCTACCAGTCCAAGCTCTTCAATGCGGATTTCCTGCGCAAGAAAAATCTGCCGCTGCCGCGCTGGATGAATTGAGCCGGGCGGTCCGCGT
Source organism: Bradyrhizobium oropedii (assembly GCF_020889685.1). Classification (GTDB taxonomy): domain Bacteria; phylum Pseudomonadota; class Alphaproteobacteria; order Rhizobiales; family Xanthobacteraceae; genus Bradyrhizobium; species Bradyrhizobium oropedii. Next base: position 35,593 of record NZ_JACMYO010000004.1, on the reverse strand, counting down.
TACTGGATCGCGCCTCTGATCAACCGCCCTCGCCGCTCTCGGTTTCGCCGCCCTCATCGCCCGGCACGTACTCCAGAATGTCTCCCGGCCGGCAGTCCAGCTCGCGGCAGATCGCCGACAGCGTCGAGAAGCGCATCGCCTTCGCCTTGCCGGTCTTCAGGATCGACAGGTTCTGGATCGAGATGCCGATCGCGTCCGCAAGATCTCCGAGGCGGCGCTTGCGCTTTGCGAGCATGACATCGAGGTTCACCACGATGGGCACGAGCATCACCCTCAGATCGTCAGGTCGTTTTCGGACTGCAACAGGATGGCGTGATCGAGCGCGAATTTCAGTGCCATCAGGAAAACGCCGCCTGCGATGGTGCCGACGTCGACATTGTAGCTCGGCAGAAAGAATTTGATGTCGCCGGTTCGATACAAGACATAGAGCACCGCATTGGTCGTGATCGTATCGACGAACGGCCAGACCACCAGAAAGATCCCCATCCACCAGACACCCTGTAACGTCTCGGACACGAAGATCCGCCCGTTGGCGAATCGGTTGACCATGCGATGAAGGATGCCGATCAGCACGGCGTAAAACGATACCCCAGGCGCGAACAGCGACCAGAACAGCATCTTGCCCAAGGTCGACATCGTGAGCGGGTTGGCGACGATGCTGGCGCACTTGGCCTGCTCGCCGATCAGACTTTCAGCGATCGCGGCCGAGGCGGTGGTGGTGCGGTAATAGGCCAGCCACAGCACGACCGGCAATGCGGCCCAGATCATCCAGAACGCCCGATCGAGCCGGCGAAACCAAAGCTGGCGCTGCTCACGAACCGATCTCACCATCACATCCATCCAAAAATTTTTGCCGAACAAGGCCGTTACGGCCGCGCTGCATCATGCTGCGGTAATGTTGTTGACTCAACCTAAAACGTGATTTATTTCCTGTTTATCATGAAATTTTTCATGAAGAAGGTGGATGATGACGGCACTCCCAGACCAAGACGGCCTTCGTAAGGCCCTGAAGCAGTTGATCCGCGCTCACCTGACGCGCCGCCTGATCGTGGCAGCATTCCACATCCCGCTGCTCGGCAGTGCCGCCGATGCCGCCAAAGCCACCGACAAGGCCAGCGATCCGGCCGGCGTCTGGCTGACCCAATCCGGCGACGCCAGGATCAAGGTCAACCGCTGCGGCAGCGCGCTGTGCGGCCGCGTCGTCTGGCTGAAGGAGCCGACCGACAAGACCACCGGCAAGCCGCAGCCCGACGACAAGAACGCCGATCCCGCGCAGCGGACGCGGCCGGTGATGGGCATCTCGCTCTTCATCAACATGCAGCCCGCGGGCCCGAACAAATGGGCCGGCCGGATATACAACGCCGATGACGGCAAGACCTATGAGAGCTCGGTAACGCTGGTTTCAGCCGGCACGCTGAACGTGCGCGGCTGCATGGGAACGCTGTGCGCGGGGGAAGACTGGACGCGGTGAAGGGATCTGGCCCCGACCCTTCTCCGGCCAAGAAGAAAAGCAAACCCGTTAACTCAAGGCCGCCCCATTTGGGCGGCCTTCTTTATGACGGCCGTGCCCTGCCGACCCGGCCGCCCTCCCGTCTGAGCACAGGGATTCCCGGGCTGGTGAACGCGCCGATCGACCGGAGGCCCGCGACCGGTCCGGGACCCGGATTCAGGGCCTTACCCGTGATCTGGGATACCAATCCGCCCATTTTGCTGCATTGCACAGTCGCCTATGCTGCCATGCAAACAAACTCATTGTATCTGGCATCTGGTATACATAGTTTGGCTGCAGATGATGAGCCGGCCCATTGCTGGCCCTCCAGTGAAAGGGGACACCAATGTCCAAGACCACCGCATTCGCGCTCGCGCCCTCCTCCACCCTGCTCGGCCGCCTGCTGGCCTCGATCGACCGCCTGCTGATGAAGAGCGCGGAGATCTCCAACCGCAATGGCGACCTGCCGCGCGTCGGCCTCTAAGGCACAAGGATTCCAGACGCACTCCGCCGAGACTGTTCCGGCGCAAGATGCGACCTGACACTAAACCTTCGACCAATGGCCCCGATTTTTCGGGGCCATTTTTTTGCGCGCTGAACCAGCGTGCGCACACATGCGAGACTTCTGCGGCATAAGCGCACGCAGACCCTGCGACAGCTTGAACGTTGGCATATCGGATACCAAGATGATCGCGCGCGCGCGCCAAAACCAGAATGACGACAAAGCGCGCACTGGGAGGATTAATGTCGGACATGGTTCAGGCAACTGCGGCCCCCGCGGCCGCACGGGTCAGCGACACCTATCGCTGGACGCAACTCGCGATCGGCGTCGCCGCGATGGTGATGATCGCAAATTATCAATACGGATGGACGTTCTTCGTCCCCGACATCCAGAAGAAGTTTGGATGGGATCGCGCGTCGATCCAGTGGGCCTTTACGCTCTTTGTATTGTTCGAGACCTGGCTGGTGCCGGTCGAAGGCTGGTTCGTCGACAAATACGGTCCGCGCCTCGTCGTGCTGATCGGCGGCATCCTCTGCGCGATCGGGTGGACGATCAACGCGCACGCGACCTCGCTCAACGGCTACTATCTCGGCATGATCATCGCCGGCATCGGCGCCGGCGGCGTCTACGGCACCTGCGTCGGCAATGCGCTGAAATGGTTTCCCGACAAGCGCGGCCTTGCCGCGGGCATCACCGCGGCCGGCTTCGGCGCGGGTTCGGCACTCACGGTTGCGCCGATCCAGGCGATGATCAAGGACTCCGGTTTCCAGACCACCTTCCTCTATTTCGGTCTCGGCCAGGGCATCATCATCGTGCTGCTCGCCTTCTTCCTGCTCTCACCGAAGGCCGGGCAGGTCCCGGCCGTCGTGCAGAACGCCAACATCATCCAGACCCGACGCAACTATCAGCCGACCGAAGTGCTGCGGCAGCCGATCTTTTGGCTGATGTACTTCATGTTCGTGATCGTCGGCGCCGGCGGACTGATGGTGACGGCAAACCTGAAGCCGATCGCGGTCGACTGGAAGGTCGACAGCGTGCCGGTCACGCTGATGGCGGTGACGATGACGGCCGTGACCTTCGCGGCCACCATCGACCGCGTCCTCAACGGTCTGACGCGTCCGTTCTTCGGCTGGATCTCCGACATGATCGGCCGCGAGAACACGATGTTCATCGCCTTCGGCATGGAAGGCTTCGGCATCTGGATGCTCTACCTCTGGGGCCACGACCCGGTGTGGTTCGTGCTGCTCTCGGGCTTCGTGTTCTTCGCCTGGGGCGAGATCTATTCGCTGTTCCCCTCGACCTGCACCGACACGTTCGGCGCCAAGTTCGCAACGACGAATGCGGGCCTGCTCTACACCGCGAAGGGCACCGCCGCGCTCCTGGTGCCGATCGCCAACTACATGCAGCAGTCGTCGGGCAATTGGGACAACGTGTTCATCATCGCAGCCGGCGCCAACATCCTCGCCTCGCTACTCGCGATCGCCGTGCTCAAACCGTGGCGCAAGATCGTGGTCGCGAAATCGGCGCCGGCGTAAGCAAGTCGCCTTTCTCTCGCTGACGAAAACGCCCGGCCAAACGCCGGGCGTTTTTCATTTTTCGGCATCCACCACGAACCCGGATCGACCCAAAGCATGCCAGATTTGTTGCGACGCAACAGAAAGATCGGCTTGCTTTCTGGAATATAGTATACCAAGCTCCGCCGAAGCGCTTGCGACGATACGCCACAATAATTGCGACACTGGGTCTCACGAAGACCAGGCGCGCTCGGGAGGATTTGATGGTTTCCAGCAATACTGCCGTCACACAAGCTCAACCTTCGTCCAGTGGCTTCCGCTGGCTGCAGCTCGTCATGGGCATCGTCTGCATGGCGATGATCGCGAACCTGCAGTACGGCTGGACGCTGTTCGTCGATCCGATCGACGGCGCGCATCACTGGGGCCGCGCGTCAATCCAGTTCGCCTTCACGATCTTCGTCGTGACCGAGACCTGGCTGGTGCCGGTGGAGGCCTGGTTCGTCGACAAATACGGTCCGCGGATCGTCATCATGTTCGGCGGCGTCATGATCGCGCTCGCCTGGGTGCTGAACTCCTACGCCTCTTCACTCACCGTGCTCTATGCCGCGGCTGTCGTCGGCGGCATCGGCGCCGGCTCGGTATACGGCACCTGCGTCGGCAATGCGCTGAAATGGTTTCCCGATCGCCGCGGCCTCGCCGCCGGCGCAACTGCTGCCGGCTTCGGCGCGGGTGCTGCGCTGACCGTGGTGCCGATCGCCAACATGATCGCCTCGAGCGGCTATCAGACCGCGTTCTTCGATTTCGGCATCGGGCAAGGCCTGATCGTGTTCCTGCTCGCCTTCTTCATCCAGAAGCCCGCGGTGACGCTCCCGCCGAAGAAGAAGCAGCTCAATCTCCCGCAGACCAAGATCGACTTCACCCCGCCGCAGGTGCTGCGCAGCCCGATCTTCTGGGTGATGTATCTGGTGTTCGTGATGGTCGCCTCCGGTGGCCTGATGGCGGCGGCGCAGATCGCGCCGATCGCGCACGACTACAAGATCGCGACGACGCCGGTCTCGCTCGCCGGCTTCCAGATGGCCGCGCTGACCTTCGCGATCTCGCTCGACCGCATCTTCGACGGGTTCGGACGGCCGTTCTTCGGCTGGGTCTCCGACAATATCGGCCGCGAGCACACCATGTTCATCGCGTTCGGCACCGGCGCGCTGATGCTGCTGACGCTGTCGACCTGGGGCCACAATCCGCTGGTGTTCGTGCTGGCGACTGCGGTCTATTTCGGCGTGTTCGGCGAGATCTACTCGCTGTTCCCGGCGACCTGCGGCGATACCTTCGGCTCGAAGTTCGCGACCACCAACAACGGCATGCTCTACACGGCGAAGGGCACCGCTGCGCTCTTGGTGCCGGCCGCCAGCATCGTCGCCGCCAGCTATGGCTGGCAGGCGGTGTTCGTGATCGCGGTCGCCCTCAATGCCACCGCGGCGCTGATGGCGCTATTCGTGATCAAGCCGATGCGCCGCGCCTTCATCCACGGCAACGAGGCTGCCGCCGCCGAGACCGCGCCGGGCGCCAAGACAGCCTGATAAGACAGCCTGATAAGACCGCCTGATCCCGATATCTTCATGCTGAATCCAAAGAGGCGCACTTCGGTGCGCCTCTTTCTTTTTGTCGCACGCAGGCATACCAGATACCAATTCGCAACAGATGGTCGGTCCAGCCGACCGCTCAAATCCGCTCACAATCGTCCGAAACGTCAGCAAACCTGCCTATTTAAGCTGTTCCCCGGTGGTAGATTTCCATGACAGCCCGTTGACAATTGGCATTTTGTATACCAGACTCGCTTCATCGATGACCCCAAGGAGGTTGCCATGCAAGTCGGAGATATCCTGCGCAAGAAGACCCCTCGCGTCGCCACGGTTCGCATGAACGAGACGGTCGCGATCGCCGCGCAACTGATGCGTGCCAGCAATATCAGCGCGCTCGTGGTCAAGGACGTCGTTCGCACCGAGGGCAACACCTGCGCCGGCATGTTCACCGAGCGCGACGTGGTGCGCGCGATCGCCGAACACGGTGCAGCCGGCGCCAGCATGAAGGTGTCGCAGTTCGTCTCGGTACAGCAGCTGGTGTCGTGCACATCGAGCGACACACTCGAGCACATCCGCCATCTCATGACCAAGCACCACATTCGGCATGTGCCCGTGATCGACGACTACAGCCTGATCGGCGTCGTCAGCATGCGCGACATCGCGGCCGCGTTCGACGAGGAGACCTCCGCGTTGAACAGGCAAGCCGTGCCGGCGTAACACGCAGCTCGATATCCGTTACGCTCTCAGCCAGGCGCTGCGTGCTCGATCAGCAGCGCCTGAGCAATTGACCGAAACTGTCTGCGCCGCCCTCGCCTGACCGCCGCGCCCCGTCATTTCCGCATGGGCGCGCCCCAGGTCGCTGGTAGACATTTGCCTGACCGGACGGCATCCTTCTCCTCGACATCCCATAACAACACCGTGCGCTGCCGTCCGCGACACGGAAAATCCTGATGGAAACGAGGGCAGAATGATCAAGACACGCTTCACCGAAATGTTCGGCGTCGACCACCCGATCGTGCAGGGCGGCATGCAATGGGTCGGCCGCGCGGAGCTCGTTGCCGCCGTCGCCAATGCCGGCGCGCTCGGCATGATCACCGCGCTGACGCAGCCGACGCCGGACGATCTGCGCAAGGAAATCGCGCGCTGCCGCGAGCTGACCGACAAGCCGTTCGGCGTCAACCTGACCATCCTGCCCGCGATCAAGCCGCCGCCCTATGCCGAGTATCGCGAGGCCATCATCGAGAGCGGCATCAAGATCGTCGAGACCGCCGGCAACAAGCCGCAGGAGCATGTCGACGAGTTCAAGAAGCACGGCGTCAAGGTGCTGCACAAATGCACCAGCGTCCGCCACGCGCTCTCCGCCGAGCGGATGGGCGCCGACGCGATCTCGATCGACGGCTTCGAATGTGCCGGACATCCCGGCGAGGACGACACCCCGGGCCTGATCCTGATTCCGGCCGCCGCCGACAAGGTGAAGATCCCGATGATCGCCTCGGGCGGCTTCGGCGATGCCCGCGGCCTGGTCGCCGCGCTCGCGCTCGGTGCCGAAGGCATCAACATGGGCACGCGCTTCATGTGCACCAAGGAGAGCCCGATCCATCAGCTCGTGAAGGAACGCATCGTCGCCAATGACGAGCGCGAGACTGAGCTGATCTTCCGCACCATGCGCAACACCTCGCGCGTCGCCAAGAACGTGATCTCGACCAAGGTCGTGCAGATGGAGAAGGAAGGCGCCAAGTTCGAGGACGTCCGCGAACTGGTTGCCGGCGCCCGCGGCAAGATGGTCTACGCGACCGGCGATGCCGACGAAGGCATCTGGTCGGCCGGCCAGGTGCAGGGCCTGATCCACGACATTCCGTCCTGCGCCGAACTCATCTCGCGCATCGTCGGCGAGGCGGAAGCGATCATCCGCGAACGGCTGGAACGCATGACGGCCGGCGCCAAGCGCCAGGCTGCGGAATAAGCGGCCCGGAGAACGAATGTTATCCGTCATCCCCGCCAAGGCTTGGGCTTTGCGCGGGGATGACGGAACTGAGAGTGATCTCGCGTCAGACGACACAAACGAGAAGAAGCCCATGAAAGCCTACGTATACGGCGCCAACGGACCTGAGATCGCCGACGTCGCGAAGCCCACACCGAAGGGCACCCAGGTGCTGGTCAAGGTTCACGCCTGCGGCCTGAACCGCGCCGATCTCGGCATGACCAAGGGCCACGCCCACGGCGCGGCCGGCGGCGTCGGCACTGTGCTCGGCATGGAATGGGCCGGCGAGGTCGCCGAGCTCGGTCCCGATGCCAAGGGCGTCAAGGTCGGCGACAAGATCATGGGCTCCGGCGGCGCGGCGTTCGCTGAATACACGCTCGCCGATCACGGCCGGCTGTTTCGCAGCCCATCGAACATGAATTTCGACGAAGCCGCTACGCTTCCCGTCGCGCTTGCCACCATGCACAACGCCGTCGTCACCAATGGCGCGTTGCAGCCGGGCCAGACCGTGCTGATCCAGGGCGCGAGCTCCGGCGTCGGCCTGATGGCAATGCAGATCGCAAAACTGAAGGGCGCCAAGCTCTTGGTGGGATCATCGACGGACGCGATGCGCCGCGGCCGGCTGAAGGAATTCGGCGCCGATCTCGCTGTTGATTCCAAGGATCCCGGCTGGGTCGATCAGGTGCTGCAGGCGACCAATGGTGAAGGCGTCGATCTGATCGTCGATCAGGTCTCAGGGCCAGTCGCGAACCAGAATCTGAAGGCGACCAGGGTCAAGGGCCGCATCGTCAATGTCGGCCGGCTCGGCGGCACCCATGGCGATTTCAATTTCGACCTGCACGCGGCGCGCCGCATCCAGTATATCGGCGTCACCTTCCGCACCCGCTCGATCGAGGAGATCCGCGCGATCTTCGACGAGGTGCGCAAGGACATCTGGCCTGCGGTCGAAGCGCGCAAGCTGCAGCTGCCGATCGACCAGGTCTACAAATTCGCCGACATCGGCAAGGCATTCGAACACATGGAAGCCAACAAGCACCTCGGCAAGATCGTGGTAACGCTGTAGCCGGGCGGTGCGGAGGGCGGATTAGCGCAGCGTTCATCCGCCCGCCTCTTCCGCGTGCGATCTTCAGCCGACCGGTCCGGGAACCCAATAATCCCCCGCAAGCGGACTGACTTTTACATCGCTAATGACTCCGAGCTCCAGGCTTGGATCGAAATAGCGCATCGTCCGCTCATTGAGGTCAATGATGCGGCCTGGCCTGAGCGGCCCCACATCATTTATCTTCACGATGACCTTCTTGCCGACAGCCTCGACCAGGGCATATTTCGGCCTCGCGCCGAATTGGACCCCACCAAATTTCCGACGCAGGCTTGTCTTGATGGCTGCCGACCAGACCGAGCGATCATAGCGCTCGCCGGAGGCTGTGCTCGGACCGCCCTCTTCCTTGCCGGGCTCGAACGGATTGTACATGGATGCCGCGCCAACGATCGCATCCCCACAAGCGGCATTGACGACCTCGCTTGAATGAACCGCACCAATTTCACTTCCAGCAGCCGGGCCAAAAATGGCGAGCGCAACTACGGCGCCGCAAACTACGGCGCTCGAGCCGAACAGCATCACAACTCCTTGACTGATTTTTCTCGATCGTTCGGTTCCCGATTCCGCAAAACATGGTCGAGTGAACGTGGAGGCGTTAACTCGGGCTAGTTCTTTGCGGATTCGTGCCAATTCCGGCGACGGAACCATTGTGGGAACCGCAGCGGTCCCACACAGTGTTTTTAGTTCTCGCCCGACTAAGACAGAGAATGCGTCAGCAACATGACTGAACAGAAGGTCTTCGACAGCGCGTCTACAGTGACTCGGCGTCACTTTCCGCACCCGCTCGATCGAGGAGATCCGCACGATCTTCGACGAGGTGCGCAATGACATCTGGCCCGCGGTCGAAGCGCGCAAGCTGCAGCCGCTGATCGACCTGATCTACAAATTCGCCGACGATTACGCCGGAGCTGTCATCGGGCCGCGCGTCGCGCGGACGCGGTTGGCCAACCCGCCTCACGCTCGACTCGGTCTTACCTGTGTAATGGCGACGCCAGAGATCGCGAGCAGCCCACCGACGACCAGCTTCGGCGTCACGCGGTCACCAAGAAACAACACGCTCGAGATCAAGGCGAACACAGGAATCAGCAAGCCGAAGGGGGCGATGCGGTCCATCGAGCATCGCGCGATCAACCAGAACCAGAGGCCGAACCCGACAATCCCGCCGATGAAGATGGTGTAGGCGAGCGCCAGCCAGCCGCGTCCATCCGCCGTGACAAGGCTCGCCGCTTGTCCATACTCAAGCAGCAGTGACATCAGCATCACCTGCGGCACGGTGAGCAACGACGACCACCCCATCAACATCAGCGGATCAAACGGGCCGTAGCGTTTGGTCAGGACGTTGGACACCGCGAATGCGAAGGCGGCTCCTACCACAAGCAGCAGCGGCAAGGCGTTCGCGGACGGGCCGGGCTCCGCTGTCAGCACCACGCCGGCGAACGCAAGCACCACACCGGCAGATGTGACGAGCGACGGCCGCTCCGCGAGCAGCGGCCAGGCCAGCAGCACGGTGAAGGGCGGCGCGAGTTGATAGGCGATGGCCGACATGCTTCCCGAGCCGAGCCGGAGGCCGACATAAAACAACCCGAAGTTCAGCCCGCCGAGAAAGAGCGAGATGACCGCGATCGGGCCGAGTTGTTGGCGCGTCGGCGTTTTGACGAACGGGACAAGCAGCAGCGCCATCGCCAAAAAACGCAGCGCGAGGAAGAACAGCGGCGGAAATTCCGTCACGCCCACTTTAATGACCACGAACTGATAACCCCAGAGCAAGGGAACGGCCAACGCGCAGACGATCTGGATGGCAGACATGGTATCCTTCCTTTCAAGACCGATCGGTCCATATATCGAGACGCCAACCGTAGAACCGTCCAAACAAGGACGTTCTAACCTCACTTATCTGATGAAGCGGTCGAGCAGCGCGTCAGCGGTGGCTTGCGACGTGGTCTGTGTCGACGCGGTTTTGGCGACCACGCGCAGCCCTTCGACGAAACAGACCAGAATTCGAGCGGCGCTTGCAGGCTCGACGCCATCGGCCAATTTTCCCGCGGCCTCCGCCCGGGACAGTGCGTCTGCCATCCTGGCCTCCATGGCTCTGAAAAAGCCCGCGGCGCGACGATTGACTTCAGCATCCTGGCCGGCCAGCTCCATCGCTGTCGCCACCAATAGGCATCCGCGCCGGCCATTGGCACCGCGCGTCCGCTCCACGTAGCCAGCGAGGTAAGCTCGCAGGCCGTCAACGGGCGCTCGCCGGGGATCGAGCTCGACGTCGATCCGGGCCAGGGCATCGGCAATGTAGCAATCGAGCGCGCGCAGGAACAGCGAATGCTTGTCGCCGAAAGCGGCATAAAGGCTGCCGCGCGAGAGCTTCGTCGCACGAAGCAGGTCCGGGAGCGCCGTGGCGTGATATCCGCGCGACCAGAACACATTCATCGCGCGCTCGACTGCGGCTTCCATGTCGAAGCTTCGAGGACGGCCACGGGAAGGCTGCACGGGCATCTGGCGGCTCATTACCGATATATAGACCAATCGGTCTTGAAATTGCAAGTCCCCGTCGGGCGGGCGGCCCGTAGCCGGTGACGGGTCAAGCGAAGCGCGTGTTCTGGGCGGACCACCTCGCCTTCCGTTATTCCGCCACTCGTTACGCAGCTCAGTGGTTTCCGGGCTCAGTCCTGCGGGCTGTCCCGGAATGACGGGTGGATAGCTCGGGCGAAATGCGCCGCAGGAACGCGGATCGATGTTTGAATGCGACTGATGGACTTGCGCGGCACGTCTTGAGACTCGGAATAATTCGCAAGAACTCCGCGGCTGAGACGCGCTCTTGCAAGTGAGTTGCGATTGCGCAAGGCGAACGACGCGTGACACTTGATGTTCACGGACTCCCTGCTAAACCGCCGCCCATGAGCTCTTCCAAGACCCGCGCACCCTCCTCCAAGACCTCCGTCGCCGCGATCTCGATCCTCGCCAGCGGCACCATGGCGTTGGCAAAATTCGTCGTCGGCATCGCGATCGGATCGCTGGCGCTGATATCAGAGGCGCTGCACTCGACGATCGACCTGGTCGCCACCATCATCACCTGGGCGGTGGTGCGGGTATCGGACCAGCCGGCCGACGCCGAGCATCATTACGGCCACGGCAAGTTCGAGAGCGTCTCGGCGCTCTTCATCATCGCCCTGCTCTATGTGCTTGCCGGCGGCGTCCTGGTGCAGGCCTACAGCCATCTGCGGGAAGGCGCGCCGCCGCCATCGATTTCGGCCATTCCCTTCATCGTTCTCGTGATCGATATCGGCGTCAATCTGTGGCGCGCCCGCGCGCTGCATCGCGCCGCGCGCGACACCAAGAGCCAGGCGCTGGCCGCCGACGCGCTGCATTTCGCCTCCGACGTGATGGGCTCGGCCGCCGTCATCGTCGGGCTGGTGCTGGCGGGCCTCGGCTTCTGGTGGGGCGACGCCGCGGCGGCGATTGCGGTCGCGGTGATGATCGCGCTGCTCGGCCTGCGCATGGCGCGGGAGACGGTCGAGACCCTGCTCGACCGCGCGCCCGAAGGCGCGCTGGAGAAAGCCACCGCCGCCATCAAGGCCGTGCCTGGCGTGGTCGACGTCGAGCGCCTGCGGGTCCGCATGGTCGGCGCAACGCATTTCATCGACGCCATCGCCGCCGTGCCGCGCACCTATCCGATCGACCGTGTCGAGGACATCAAGCGCCGGGCGCAGGAGGCCGTGACCAAGGCGTTCGGCGACGCCGATCTCACCTTCACCGCGGTGCCGGTGGCGCGCGACAATGAGAGCGTGCGCGAGCGCATCATGGTGATCGCGCGCAATTCCGGCCTCGCCATCCACCACGTCACGGTGCACGATATCGGCGGCAAGCTGATCGTCAGCATCGACCTCGAGGTCGACAGCGACATGGCGCTGGACGCCGCGCACGACATCGCCCACGAGCTCGAGCGCGCGATCCGCGAGGACTTTGGCGAGGATGTCGAGGTCGACACCCATATCGAACCGCTCGAGCCGGAACTGCCGTGGGGAACCGACGCCGCGCCCGACCGCGTCGACGCCATCAAGACCGCGCTGACCGGATTTGCCGATGGCGGCGCGATCCATGACATCCACAATGTGCGGGTCCGCAACACCGACGCCGGCGAGATCGTCAACTTCCATTGCCGCGCCGCGCCCACGATGAGTGTGATCAAGGTGCACGAAGGCGTCGACGAGATCGAACGCAAGATGCGCCGCGCATTTCCGACCGTGAAACGTGTGATCAGTCACGCAGAGCCCGAGCGCGCGTAATTCTACGGAGCCGTTCCCCTTTCGGACTCACTTTGCGCATCCCGATTCTATTTTTGACAAGAATTATTTCGCATTAACGAATCGTTGACTCTCGACAGCCCGAGAAATCTGGATTCAAATCATCATGATTCGGATGCATCGTGGGGAGCATCCGAACCGGGTAAAAATCAGCTTAGAGCGGGGGTCTAAGGCATGGCGCGCGCGCATGCAGCGAACGCGTGCGTCCAATCCGATTCGATCAAAGGATTGGCGCAGTCGATCGCGAAACCGGCCTATCACAGGCTCTTGACGGCCGAGCCTGCACTGCGCCGCGCTGTGCCGACCCTCATCATCGCCTTCCTCATCACGATCTGCCTCGGCGCCTTCGTCCAGGTGATCGATCAGAACCGGCAGAAGCGCGGCGCGATGAAGCGCGACCTTGCCGCGCTCTCCGACATCCTCGCCGAACGCCTCGATCGCCTGACCTCGGTGCGTCGCGACCGGCTCGCCAACATCGAGCGAATGCAGGAACTGCTGCCGGATCTCATTCCGTCCTGGGGCATCGCCTACGGCCGCCACGTCATCATCACCAGCGCCGATCATCGCGTGCTGGCGCGTGTGCCGATCGACGGCGCCGGCGAGAACGACCGCGTCCTCGACATCGTCTCCACCGCGCAGCTCCTGATCGCACCGGGCCAGCAGGGTGCGGTCAATGACATGACGCTGCCGGGCGGCACCGGCGCGCTGGCGATCTCGCAGCTCGTCAAGTCGCTGCCCGGCCAGGTCGTCGTGATCCAGGAGATGAACGAGCCGATCTGGGGATCGGACGCCGCGCTCTCGGTGACGCTGTCGGCGACCACGAGCTTCGTGGTGCTGATCCTCGGCTTCGCCTTCCATTGGCAATCGACCCGCGCCCGCGAGGGCGACCTGATCAACGACGCCGTGCGCGGCCGGATCGACACCGCGCTCAATCGCGGCCGTTGCGGATTGTGGGACTGGGACCTGTCGCGCGGCCGGATCTTCTGGTCGCAGTCGATGTTCACCCTGCTCGGCCTCGACACCCGCAACGACCTCCTCACCTTCGGCGAGGTCAACGCGCTGGTGAATTCCGACGACATCAACCTGTTCGACATCGCCGACCAGCTGATCTCGGGCAGGATCGATCACATCGACCAGAGCTTCCGGATGCGGCATGTCGGCGGCCACTGGATCTGGCTGCGCGTGCGTTGCGAGCTCAGCCACGCCGCCGCCGACAGCGGCCTGCATCTGATCGGCATCGCGGTCGACATCACCGAGCAGAAGAGCCTCGCCGAAAAGTCCGTGGAAGCCGACCTCAGGCTGCGCGACGCGATCGAGACTATTCCCGAAGCCTTCGTGCTCTGGGACTCCGACGACCGCCTTGTGCTCTGCAACTCGCACTTCCAGCGGCTGCACAAGCTGCCTGATAGCGCCGTCAGCCCCGGCACCTCCTACGAGACCGTGATCGAGGTCGGCAGCATGCCCGAGGTGCGCACCCGCCTGCACGAAAGCGGCGTGCCGGCGCCCGGCGCCCGCACCTTCGAAGCCCAGCTCGACGACGGCAGCTGGCTGCATATCAGCGAGCGCCGCACCAAGGACGGCGGCTACGTCTCCGTCGGCACCGACATCACCCGCATCAAGGCGCACGAGCAGAAGCTGGTCGACAACGATCTGCGCCTGCGCGCCACCGTGATCGACCTGCAGAGCTCGCAATCCGAGCTCGAGCGGCAGGCCGTCGAGCTCGCCGACCTCGCCGAGAAGTACTCGCAGGAAAAGACCCGCGCCGAGGACGCCAACGCCGCGAAGTCGAAATTCCTCGCCAATATGAGCCATGAGCTGCGCACGCCGCTCAACGCCATCATCGGCTTCTCCGAGATCATGGGCAGCGGTCTGTTCGGAACGCTCGGCTCGGACAAGTACGCGGAGTACTGCCACGACATCCTGACATCAGGGAAATACCTGCTCGAGGTCATCAACGACATTCTCGACATGTCGAAGATCGAGGCCGGCCGCATGAAGTTCGACATGGAGCCGCTCGACCTTTCCGGCATCCTCGCGGAGTCGCTGCGGGTGGTCTCCGGCCGCGCCGAGCACAAGGGGCTGTCGCTGGAATCGGATATCGAAAGCACGATCTCGGTCGTCGCCGACCGTCGCGCGGTCAAGCAGATCATCGTCAACCTGCTCTCCAACGCCGTGAAGTTCACGCCCGACAACGGCCGCGTGCTGGTGCGCGGTCAGATGCTGGACGACTCGATCGTGCTGCTGATCGCCGACAGCGGCATCGGCATCGCGCCGGAATCGCTGCGGCGGCTCGGCAAGCCGTTCGAGCAGGTCGAGAGCCAGCTCACCAAGAGCTACCAGGGCTCGGGCCTCGGACTTGCGATCGCGCGCTCGCTCACCAACCTGCATGGCGGCTCGATGAAGCTGCGCTCCAAGCTCGGCGTCGGCACCGTCGTCCGCATCACCCTGCCCCGCGATCCCCGCTCCTTGCAAACCAGGCTGCCCGAAGCGGCCTAGCCCCGCGCTACGCGCTCTCCAGCTTCGGCGCGACCTCGCGCGCGACCTGCACCAGGGCTGCGATCAGCGGCGTCATCGGATCGCGCTGCGGGATCACCAGGCCGATGCTGTAGTCCACCACCGGATCGACGATCGGAATGCTGCGCACGGCATCGGCGAGGCCCAGCGTCTCGGCGAGCTTGGCCGGCATCACGCTGGCCCAGCGTCCGGTTTTCACATGGGTGTAGAGCACGAGCAATGAGTTCGACGTCAGCGACGGCGTCGCTTCCGCGCCGACCGAGGTCAGCGCGCGATCGATGATGCGGCGGTTCTGCATGTCGGGCGTCAGCAGGCACAGCGGCACGGTGCCGACTTCCTTCCACGTCACCTGCTTGCGGTCGCCGAACATCGCATCGGGGGCGGTCAGCAGACGATAGCTCTCATTGTAGAGCGGGATGGTGCGGACCTTGCCGATCGGCTCGTTCTCGATGTAGGTCAGTCCGGCATCGACCTCGAGATTTTCGAGCAGGCCGAGCACGTCTGCCGACGTGCACGACTGGATGCGGAAGCGCACGTCGGGATGGCGCGCGCGGAATGGCGTGGTGAGCGAGGCCACCATGCCGAGCGCGGTCGGGATCGCGGCGATCCGGATCTCGCCCGACAGCTTGTCCTTGAGGCTGTTGATCTCCTGCTTCATCGCCCGTGCATCGCCGACGATGCGCCGCGCCCAGTCCAGCGTCCGTTCGCCTTCCGGTGTGAAGCCCTGGAAGCGCGATCCGCGCTGCACCAGCATGACGCCGAGGATCTCCTCGAGCTGCTTGAGGCTGGTCGACATGGTCGGCTGGGTGACGCCGCAGGCCTCCGCAGCCCGGCCGAAATGCCGTTCCTTGGCCAGCGCCAGCAGAAGTTCGAGCTTGTCGATCAAGGTTCAAACCCCCTCGGAAAACGGTGCCCCAAATGGCAGCCCGGCGTGTCCATAGGTAGCACGATCAGGGTGCGATCCCGAAATCCAAAGCAGCCCGGAAGTGCGTGATTTCAGAACATTATTGCGATCCCGGATCGACCGATTTGGCAACGCTATTAATCGCGTTTCGCAATCGCCGCATGAGACAGCTTTATTGATGTTTCGGAGGATTCCAATTCTCATGCGCGAAGCAAAAAACTGATCGTGAGAAGCGCTGATGACGGTGGGATACGAACCTTGGGACAAGGCGCGCGGCGCTGAGATCATCGCCGAGCATGCCGGGCTTGAAGGCGCCACGCTGGTGATCCTGCACGCGCTGCAGGAGGCGTTCGGTTATGTGCCGGAGCCCGCGATCCCGATGGTCGCGGAGGCGCTCAACCTGTCCCGCGCCGAGGTGCACGGCGTGTTCACCTTCTACCACGACTTCCGCAAGGCGCCCGCCGGACGCCACGTCCTCAAGCTCTGCCGCGCCGAGGCCTGCCAGGCTGCCGGCGGCGATCGGCTTGCGGCGCGCGCGGAGGCCAAG
This sequence comes from Bradyrhizobium oropedii, assembly GCF_020889685.1. Classification (GTDB taxonomy): domain Bacteria; phylum Pseudomonadota; class Alphaproteobacteria; order Rhizobiales; family Xanthobacteraceae; genus Bradyrhizobium; species Bradyrhizobium oropedii. The sequence goes on along the minus strand of NZ_JACMYO010000004.1, from coordinate 19,162 downwards.
CTCGGCGTTGCCCTGGGCAATACCACGGCGGACGAGCGCGTGACGCTGGAGCCGATCTACTGCCTCGGGCTGTGCGCCACCGCGCCGTCGGCGATGCTGGATGGCCGCGTGGTCGGCCGGCTCGATGAAGCGCGGATCGACGCGCTGGTCGCGGAGGCGCAGCGATGACGATGCGAATTTACGTTCCCCGCGATGCCGCGGCGGTCGCCGTCGGCGCCGACGATGTCGCCCTCGCCTTCGCGCAGGCCGCATCCGCGCGCGGCGCAGCCATCGAGATCGTCAGGAACGGGTCGCGCGGACTGTGCTGGCTGGAGCCGATGGTCGAGCTTTCGACCGCGCAGGGCCGCATCGCGTTCGGCCCGGTGACCACGTCTGACGTCCCTGCCCTGCTCGATGCGATGGCCGGCAATGGCCAGCACGCGCTGCGGCTTGGTGTCACGGACGAGATTCCCTGGCTGAAGCGCCAGACCCGGCTGACCTTCGTTCGCTGCGGCGTGGTCGATCCGCGCTCGGTCGACGACTACCGCGCCCATGGCGGCTACAAGGGCCTCGAACGGGCGCTGACGCTGACCTCCGACCAGATCCTTGCCGATGTCACCACGTCGGGCCTGCGCGGCCGCGGCGGCGCCGGCTTCCCGACCGGAATCAAGTGGAAGACCGTGGCGCAGGCGAATGCCGACCGCAAATACATCGTCTGCAACGCCGACGAAGGCGACAGCGGCACCTTCGCCGACCGCATGATCATGGAAGGCGACCCCTTCGTCGTGATCGAAGGCATGACGATCGCGGGTATCACGGTCGGCGCCACCAAGGGCTACATCTACATCCGCTCGGAATATCCGCACGCGGTCGAGGCGATGAACGCGGCCATTGTCGCGGCCCGCAGCGCCGGCTTGCTCGGCAAGTGGATCGGTGGCTCCGCGCATGAGTTCGATCTCGAAGTACGTGTCGGCGCCGGCGCCTATGTCTGCGGCGAAGAGACCTCGCTGCTGGAGAGCCTCGAGGGCCGCCGCGGCATCGTCCGCGCAAAACCGCCGCTGCCGGCGCACAAGGGCCTGTTCGGCCGTCCGAGCGTGATCAACAACGTGCTGTCGTTCGCAGCGATCCCCTTCATCCTCGACAACGGCGCCAAGGCTTATGCCGATTTCGGCATGGGCCGCTCGCGCGGCACGATGCCGATCCAGCTCGCCGGTAATATCAAGTACGGCGGGCTGTTCGAGACCGCGTTCGGCGTCACGCTCGGCGAGCTCGTCGACGAGATCGGCGGCGGCACCATCACCGGACGCGAGGTGCGCGCGGTGCAGGTCGGCGGGCCGCTCGGCGCCTACTTCCCCCGCGCGCTGTTCGACACGCCGTTCGACTACGAGGCGTTCGCCGCGCGCGACGGCCTGATCGGCCATGGCGGCATCGTGGTGTTCGACGACACCGTCGACATGGTCAAGCAGGCGCGTTTCGCGATGGAGTTCTGCGCGGTCGAATCCTGCGGCAAGTGCACGCCGTGCCGGATCGGATCGACCCGCGGCGTCGAGACCATCAACAAGATCATCAACGGCGAGCGCGTGGCGGAGAACCTCGCGGTCGTCGAGGACCTCTGCAACACCATGAAGTTCGGCTCGCTGTGCGCACTCGGCGGCTTCACGCCCTACCCCGTGATGAGCGCCCTCAAACACTTCCGGGAAGATTTCGGCGGAGATTTAGGTCCCGCACCGGCCACATTGCAGGCCGCGGAATAACAGGAGATCACGATGTCGCTGATCCAGGAAACCGATTTCGGCACGCCCAAATCCAAATCCGAGACGATGGTCACGCTGACCATCGACGGCAATCAGATCACCGTGCCCGAGGGCACCTCGATCATGCGCGCGGCGATGGAAGCCGGCACCCAGATTCCAAAACTGTGCGCGACCGACATGGTCGACGCCTTCGGTTCCTGCCGGCTCTGCCTGGTCGAGATCGAGGGCCGCGCCGGCACGCCGGCGTCCTGCACCACGCCAGCGATGAATGGCCTCGTCGTGCACACCCAGAGCGATCGGCTGAAGAAGCTGCGCAAGGGCGTGATGGAGCTCTACATCTCCGACCATCCGCTGGACTGCCTGACCTGCGCCGCGAATGGCGACTGCGAATTGCAGGACATGGCGGGCGCCGTCGGCCTGCGCGACGTGCGCTACGGTTATGAGGGCGAGAACCACGTCTTCGCCAAAGCGCACGGCTGCGAAAACGACAACTGGATGCCGAAGGACGAATCCAATCCGTACTTCACCTACGATCCCTCGAAGTGCATCGTCTGCTCGCGCTGCGTCCGCGCCTGCGAGGAAGTGCAAGGCACCTTCGCGCTGACGATCTCCGGCCGCGGCTTCGACAGCCGTGTCTCGCCCGGCATGAACGAGAGCTTCCTCGGCTCCGAATGCGTGTCCTGCGGCGCCTGCGTGCAGGCCTGCCCCACCGCGACGCTGACCGAGAAATCGGTGATCGAGATCGGCCAGCCCGAGCATTCGGTGGTCACCACCTGCGCCTATTGCGGCGTCGGCTGCGCCTTCAAGGCCGAGATGCGCGGCGAGGAAGTGGTGCGCATGGTGCCGTGGAAGGACGGCAAGGCCAACCGCGGCCATTCCTGCGTCAAGGGCCGTTTCGCCTGGGGTTACACCACCCACAAGGAGCGCATCCTGAAGCCGATGATCCGCGAACGGATCGAGGACCCCTGGCAGGAAGTGTCGTGGAACGAGGCATTCAACTTCGCCGCGGCGAAGTTCAAGGGCATCCAGCAGAAGTATGGCCGCGACGCGGTCGGCGGCATCACCTCGTCACGCTGCACCAATGAAGAAACCTATCTGGTGCAGAAGCTGATCCGCGGCGGCTTCGGCAACAACAATGTCGACACCTGCGCCCGCGTCTGCCACTCGCCGACCGGCTACGGCCTGTCGCAGACCTTCGGCACCTCGGCCGGCACGCAGGATTTCGATTCGGTGGAGGACACCGACGTCGTGCTGATCATCGGCGCCAATCCGGCCTCGGCCCATCCGGTGTTCGCCTCGCGGCTGAAGAAGCGGTTGCGCCAGGGCGCCAAGCTGATCGTGGTCGATCCGCGCCGCACCGAGATGGTGGAATCGCCGCACGTTAAGGCGCTGCATCTGCCGCTGATGCCCGGCACCAACGTCGCCGTACTCACCGCGCTCGCCCATGTCATCGTCACCGAAGGGCTCGTCGACGAGGCCTTCGTCCGCGAGCGCTGCGACTGGAGCGAGTTCGAGGATTGGGCTGCCTTCGTCGCGGACCCGAAGCACAGCCCGGAAGCGACCGCGATCATGACCGGCGTCGATCCGAAGGCCCTGCGTGAGGCGGCGCGGATCTATGCCACCGGTGGCAACGGCGCGATCTATTACGGGCTCGGCGTCACCGAGCACAGCCAGGGCTCGACCACGGTGATCGCGATCGCCAACCTCGCGATGGTGACCGGCAATATCGGCCGGCCCGGCGTCGGCGTGAACCCGCTGCGCGGCCAGAACAACGTGCAGGGCTCCTGCGACATGGGCTCGTTCCCGCACGAACTGCCCGGCTACCGCCACATCGCCGGCGACGCGGTGCGCGAGCAGTTCGAGGCGATGTGGAACGTCAAGCTCAACAATGAGCCGGGCCTGCGCATCCCCAACATGTTCGATGCCGCGATAGAGGGCACCTTCATGGGGCTCTACGTGCAGGGCGAAGACATCCTGCAATCCGATCCCAACACCAAGCACGTGGTGGCGGCGCTGTCGGCGATGGAATGTGTCATCGTCCACGACCTGTTCCTGAACGAGACCGCGAACTACGCCCACGTCTTCCTGCCCGGCTCGACCTTCCTCGAGAAAGACGGTACCTTCACCAATGCCGAACGCCGCATCCAGCGCGTCCGCAAGGTGATGACGCCGCTCAACGGCTATGCCGACTGGGAAGTGACGATCATGCTTGGCAAGGCGATGGGCTTCGAGATGAACTACAGCCATCCGTCCGAGATCATGGACGAGATCGCTGCGCTGACGCCGACCTTCGCGGGCGTCTCCTATGCGAGGCTCGACGAACTCGGCTCGGTGCAGTGGCCTTGCAACGAGAAGGCGCCGGAAGGCACGCCCGTGATGCATATCGGCGGCTTCGTGCGCGGCAAGGGCAAGTTCATCATCACCGAATATATCGCGACCGACGAGCGCACCGGCCCGCGCTATCCGCTGCTGCTCACCACCGGCCGCATCCTCAGCCAGTACAATGTCGGCGCGCAGACCCGCCGCACCGAGAACGTGGTCTGGCATGCCGAGGACCGGTTGGAGATCCATCCGCACGACGCCGAACAGCGTGGCGTGCGCAACGGCGACTGGGTGCGACTGGCGAGCCGAGCCGGCGAGACCACGCTGCGCGCGGAGATCACCGACCGCGTGGCGCCGGGTGTGGTCTACACCACGTTCCACCACCCGGACACCCAGGCCAACGTCATCACGACCGACTTCTCGGACTGGGCGACCAACTGTCCCGAGTACAAGGTCACAGCCGTGCAGATCTCGCCGTCGAACGGTCCGTCGGACTGGCAGAAGGCTTATGACGAGCAGGCACGCCACTCCCGCCGCATCGCGCCTGTCGTGGAAGCCGCGGAGTAGCGATGCGCGAGCCCGTCCACAAGGCGAACCGAAAAGTCTGGCGCGACGGCGTCTTCAGCGACGGCGCGCGCCTGATCCCGGAAGAGACGCCGCTGGCGCTGACCTATAACGGCGGCACCTACGCCGTGATGATGGGCTCGCCCGAGGACCTCGGCGACTTCGCCGTCGGCTTCAGCCTGAGCGAAGGCATCGTGCAGTCGGCCGACGAGATCGAGACCCTCGACATCGTCGAGCTCGACGACGGCATTGAGCTGCGGATGTGGCTCAAGCCTGACAAGGCCGAGCGGATCGCCGAGCGGCGGCGCAACATTGCCGGCCCGACCGGCTGCGGCCTCTGTGGGTTGGACTCGATCAGCGAAGCAGTCCGGCCGGCCGCGGTGGTGCCTGCCGGCCGCGTCTTCTCCCCGCGCGAGATGATGACCGCGGTGGCGGCGGTCGCGCCGCTGCAGGAGATCAATCACCAGACCCGCGCCGTACATGCCGCCGCGTTCTGGACCGCCACGCGCGGCATCGTGGCGCTTCGCGAGGACGTCGGTCGCCACAATGCGCTCGACAAGCTCGCCGGTGCGCTGGCCCGCGACAAGATCGACGCGAGCGACGGCATCGTGCTGCTGACCAGCCGCGTCTCGGTCGAAATGGTGCAGAAGACTGCCGCGATCGGTGCACCGCTGATTGCTGCCGTGTCGGCGCCGACCGCGCTTGCGGTACGGATGGCAGATGCCGCCGGCATCACGCTGGCCGCGATCGCCCGCGCCGATGGATTTGAAATCTTTACGCATCCGGAACGCGTCACAGGCGCGGTGCCCGGCAAGGAGTCCCCGTATGTCGTCGTCGCCTGACAAACTGGTCTATATGGCGAACCAGATCGGAAAGTTCTTCCACAGCCAGGGCCGCGACCGCGCCGTGCAGGGCATTTCCGAGCACATCTGGAAGTTCTGGGATCCGCGGATGCGCAAGCAGATCTTCGCCCATCTCGACGCCGGCGGCGCCGGCCTCGACCCTGATGTGCTCGACGCGCTGCAGAAGCTGAAGCAGCAGGCGTAGCGAGCAACGCGCGCAACCCTCTTTCACCGTCACCCTGAGGAGCCGCGGAGCGGCGTCTCGAAGGGTCGACGGCCCGGCTGGTGGCCGTGCATCCTTCGAGGCTCGCAAGAGCTCGCACCTCCAGCGACAAAGGCGAAGCCTTTGCGCGGGGATGACGGGATTCAGTTCGTTGGGTGCCCTACCCCCCGCCCACGATCGCGTTGAAGACGCGGCGCACCTCGCTTTGGGTCTCGCGCAGGCGGGCTTCGAGTGCGGAGAAATCCGGCGTGTCGCCGGCCCGCGCCATCACACGCAGCAGATCTTCGCCCGCCGTCTCCGGATTGAACTTGCCGGTGACGCACAGCCGCAGGATCTGCGTCAGGTCATGATACAGCCGCGCCGCCGAGCGCAATATCTCGGCTTCGGACTGGCCGAGCAGGCCGAGCTTGGCGGCATGCTCGAGCACCTGCAACGTGGAGACGCTGAGGATTTCCGGCTTCGCTGACGCGTGCGCGAGCTGGAGGTATTGCGCGATGAAATCGATGTCGACGAGCCCGCCGGCGGCGAGCTTGAGGTCCCAGACGTCGTCCTCGCCCTTCTCCAGCGCAATCGCGCGCCGCATGTCGGCAACATCGGCCGCGGTCGACGCCGCATCGCGCGGTCTCGTCAGCACGCTGCGGATGATCGCCTCGATCCTCTCACGAAACTCCGGCGACGACGAGATCACGCGGGCGCGGGTCAGCGCCATGTGCTCCCAGGTCCACGCCTCGCGCTCCTGGTAGTCGGCGAACGCGTCGATCCGCGAGGCGACCGGGCCGGCGCGGCCGGATGGACGCAGCCGCATGTCGACCTCGTAGAGCACGCCGTAATTGGTGCGGGTCGTGAAGGCGCTGATCAGTCGCTGGGTGAAGCGGGCGAAATATTGCGCGCCATGCAGCGAGCGCTCGCCGTCGGAGTCCGGTGCCTCGCTGTCGAAATCGTAGAGCGTGATCAGATCGAGATCGGAGGACGCCGTCATCTCGCGGCTGCCGAGCCGGCCCATCGCGACGATCGCGGTCTCCTGCCCCTTGATCCGGCCATATTGCGCGGCGAACTGGTCGGTGACGAGGCCATGCACGGTGTGCACGATGCCTTCGGCGACATCGGCAAAGGCCGTGCTGGCGTGCTGCGCCGACACCGTGCCGGACAGGATCCGCGTGCCGATCAGGAACAGGCTCTCCTGGCCAAACAGCCTCAGGCGATCGAGGAAGTCCTCATAGGACGAGGCGTCCTGCAGCGTGGCGGCAAGCCGCTCCGACAGCTCCTTCTTGTCCGGCATCGCGCCGAAGAAGCGTGGATCGACCAGGCCGTCCATCATCTGCGGCTGCCGCGCCAGCATGTCGCCGAGCCGCGGGGCCGCACCGAGGATCAAGGCCACCAGCGCGACGAAATCGCGATTCTGGCTGAGCAGCGAGATCAGCCGCCCGCCCCGCTGCAACGCGCCCAGGAAACGGTCGAATGCCGCGACAGCATCGTCCGGCTCCTCGGCATCCGCGAGGCCGTCGATCAGGCCCGGAATGAACTCCAGGAACGCCGCACGCGTCGCCTCCACGCGCAGCGCGCGATAATCACCTTCGATCCATTGCTGCACGGTGCCGGCGACCATGACCGGCTTCTTGAAGCCGAGACTGGCGAGATGCTCGATCAGGCGACCCTCTTCGGGGCCCGCCCCGTAGTCGACATCCGGCAGCTTCACGCTTCCGGTCGGATCGTCGCCCTCGAACAGCTTGCCGTAATGGTTCTGCACGATCTTGAGCTGACCAAGCAGGTCCTTGGCGAACGCCTCGCGATTCTCGTAGCCGAAGAAACGCGCAAAGCGTTCGACGTCTTCAGGCGCTTCGGGCAGCGAATGGGTCTGCTCGTCGGCGATCATCTGCAGCCGATGCTCGACGCGGCGCAGGAATTCGTAGGCCGTGGTCAGTTCGTCGCGCGCCTCGAAGGTGATCCAGTTGCTGTCGGCGAGCACATTGAGCGCCTCCAGCGTCGGCCGCACCCGCAACTCCGGATGGCGGCCGCCGGCGATCAGCTGCTGGGTCTGGGCGAAGAACTCGATCTCGCGGATGCCACCACGGCCGACCTTGACGTTGTGGCCCTCGACCGAGATCTCGCTCTGGCCGCGATAGGTCTGCATCTGCCGCTTCATGTCGTGGACGTCGGCCAGCGCGGCAAAGTCCAGATGCTTGCGCCAGACGAACGGCGCGAGCTCGCCGATCAGCGCCTCGCCGGCTTTGGGATCGCCGGCGCAGGGCCGCGCCTTGATCATCGCGGCGCGTTCCCAGGTGCGGCCTTCGCGCTCGTAATAATGCAAGGCCGCGTCTGTCGAGATCGCGACCTGGGTCGAGGCCGGGTCCGGGCGCAGCCTGAGATCGACCCGGAACACATAGCCCTCGCCCGAGCGTTGCTGCAGCATCCGCGCCATCGCCTGGGTGACGCGGACGAAGAACGGCTGCGGCTCGATATCCTCGGCGAGCGAGGTGGCCGCGCGATCGAAGAACACGATCAGGTCGATGTCGCTGGAGTAGTTCAGTTCGCCCGCGCCCATCTTGCCCATCGCGAGCACGATCAGGCCGGAGCCGATCTCGGGATGTTCGGGGTCGGCGGCGGTCATGCGACCGCGCGCGACCTCCTGCCGGAACAGATATCGCAGCGCCGATTGCACCGAATTCACTGCAATGTCGGTCAGCGCCGCGGTCACCCGCATCACCGGCCAGACGCCGCCGATGTCGCACAGCGCGATCATCAGCGCGGCCTCCGCCTTCATGCGGCGAAGCAGAACCATTACGTCGGCTTCGCTGGCGGCGGCGAGCACCTCGCGCGAGGTCGTCTCGATCAGGCCGGCAAGATGCTGTTCCGGGTCGCATGACAGGACCCGGATCAGCCGCGCGGCATCGGCGCGTGCGAGCTCGAACAGATAGGGCGAGAACTCGGCGATGCCGCGCAGGATGTCCCGCGCGAACGGATGCTCCAGCAACGCTGCGAGCGCGGCCGATTGCGCCGGCTCGAGCTCGGCGAACCAGTCGGTCAGGCGCTGATCGGCGGATAAGGAAGCGGCGACATGCGGCCCGTCCGCGAACCGCGCGGCCAGACGATGTCGGTCCGCGTTTCCCGGCGCGGCGGCATTCATGCCGCCTTCTGTGGCACATCCTGCGTTTGAGCCGCAAGCCTGTCACTGCCGCCCGCCCGCGCCGGCAGCACCAGGGTCGCCACCAGCCCCGGATGGGCATCGCCAAGCCTGAGCTCGCCACCATGGAGCGTGGCAACCGCCGAGGCCAGGCTGAGGCCGAGGCCGGAACCGGGTAAGGTCCGGCTCGCCTCGAGCCGGACGAAGCGCTCCACGGCATGCTTGCGGTCGCCCTCGGGGATACCGGGACCATGGTCGGTGACGCTGAGCAGGACCTGATCGCCCTCGCGCCGCGCCTCGATCAGGATCTCGCGCGCATCGGCCTTCATCGGCTCGACGCCCGCGTCGGGCCTGCCATATTTGATGGCATTCTCGACCAGGTTGGCGACCGCCTGGCTGATCAATTCGCGGTTGCCGTGAATCGGTGCCGGCGCGGTCTTCACCTGCAGCGTCATACCGTCGTCCTCGGCCAGCGGTTCGTACAGTTCGTGGATGCCGTTGGCGACGTCGGCGCCGTCGAAATCGTCCATGTTGCCGCGCGCCTGGCCGGACTCGGCGCGCGCGATCATCAACAGCGCGTTGAAGGTGCGGATCAAGCCGTCGGATTCCTCGATCGTCCGCTCCAGCGCCGCGCGGTAGTCGGTCTCGGAGCCCGACCGCGCCAGTGCCTCCTCCGCGCGGTTACGCAGCCGCGTCAGTGGGGTCTTGAGGTCGTGGGCGATGTTGTCGGAGACCTCCTTCAGCCCCGTCATCAGCGCCTCGATGCGCTCCAGCATGGCATTGAGATTTTCCGCGAGGCGGTCGAGCTCGTCGCCGCTGCGGCCGACCGGCAGCCGGCCGGACAGATCGCCCGCCATGATCCGCTTGGTGGTGCCGGTCATGGCGTCGATCCGGCGCAGCACGCGGCGGGCGACGAAGATACCGCCGCCGATGCCGAGCACGACGACGACGAGGATCGACCACTGCGCGGCCTTGGCAACGATGCCGAACAGCCGCCGCCGTTCCTCGAGGTCGCGCCCGACCAGCAGACGGAAGCCGTTGTCCATCTCGGCGACCCGCACCAGCGCGCGGTGATCGGTCTTGTCCTGGTCGTCGATCCGGCGATAGGCGGTCTCGCTCCAGCCCTGGACGCTCATCACGCCAGGCGCCAGCGAGCCGACATTGCCGGCCAGCGCCTGCCCGTTCGGCGCCGTCAACAGATAGAGGTTGGCGCCCGGCCGCAGCGCACGATTGCCCATGGTGGTCAGCAGGCCGTGCAGGCCGCGGCGATTATAGATGGCGGTGATCTCGCCGATCTCGACGTTGACGGTCGTCGTGATCTGCTCGGTGATCAGCCGCCGCGTGTTCCATGCGAAATAGGCCAGCAGCGAGGCGGCGAACAGCGCGAACAGGAACAGGTAGACCAGCGTCAGCCGAAACGCCGTGGTCCGGATCAGTTTACCGAATGCCGTCACGGATCATATACCCCGCGCCGCGGATGGTATGCAGCAGCGGCCGCTCGAAACCCTTGTCGATCTTGGAGCGAAGCCGCGAGATGTGGACGTCGATGACGTTGGTCTGCGGATCGAAGTGATAATCCCAGACATTCTCGAGCAGCATCGTGCGCGTCACCACCTGCCCGGCATGCTTCATCAGATACTCGAGCAGACGGAATTCGCGCGGCTGCAGGGTCAGCTCATCCTTGCCGCGGGCGACGCGATGCGACAGCCGGTCGAGCTCGAGGTCGCCGACCTTGTAGGTGGTCTCCTCGGCCGGCCCGACATTGCGCCGCGACAGCACCTCGACGCGCGCGAGCAGTTCGGCGAAAGAATAAGGCTTCGGCAGATAGTCGTCGCCGCCGGCGCGCAGGCCCTTGATGCGGTCATCGACCTGGCCGAGCGCCGAGAGGATCAGGACCGGCGTCCGGTTGCCCTTGTCGCGCAAATTGCCGATCAGCGAGAGCCCGTCGCGCTTCGGCAGCATGCGATCCACAACCAGCACGTCGTAATCGCCGGATTCGGCCATCGACAGCCCTTCCTCGCCGTCGGAGGCGAGATCCGCGATATAGCCGACTTCACGGAATGCCTTGACCAGATAGTCGGCTGACTCGCGGTCGTCTTCGATGATCAGGATACGCATTTGCGGAGCGGTTGCAGTCACGGGAATGGGCCCTCTGTCAGCATGGCGCGGCCGGCCTGCACATGCAAGACGACCGCGCGTATTCTCGAATTGTTGGGAAAAAGTGGGCGGTGAAGCTGGGGGACTCCACCGCCCTGAGACCTTCCGACGGAGGGGGGCATATTCCATCGAAAGGCAACATAGGGAGCGAGCAAGGGGCCCGCCCCCCGGAAAGCGCCGTCGGCGGGGCGACTAATGCCGGCGACGCTCTCCAACTCATAGATAGTTATCCCTTGGCCAGCGGCACTGCCACAAAGCGCGACGAACCGCCGCTCTTCACGCGCATGAGAACACTGTTCTTGTTGTCATTGCGCGCCGCGGTGATCGCATCGCGCACCTCACCGGCGGTGCCGACGGACTTGCCGGCGACCTCGAGAATCACGTCGCCTTCCTTGAAGCCCCGCTCAGCGGCAGCACTCTTGGGATCGACTTCGGTCACGACAACGCCTTCCTTGCCGGCGCCAGCCACGCTGTTGGCAGGTGCCACGGTGAGGCCCAGCTTCGGCACGTCGGTGCCACGGGACGAATTGCCCTTGTCGCTGTTGTCGGTGTCAGCCTTGGCTTCCAGGCTGTTCGGCAACTGGCCGAGCGTGATGCTGACGGTCTTGTCCTGACCCTTGTGCAGCACGTTCAGCTTCACGGCATTGCCGGGCGCGAGGCCGCCGATGGTGCGGGCGAGTTCGCGCGCATCCTTCACCGGCTCGCCATTGACGGCGGTGATGACGTCACCGGACTCGATGCCGGCCTTGGCCGCGGGGCCATTGGCCTGCGGTTCGGCGACCAGCGCGCCTTCGGCCTTCTTCATGCCGAGGCTGTCGGCAATATCAGAGGTCACCGGCTGGATCTGGACGCCGATCCAGCCACGGCTGACCGAACCCTTGTCCTTCAGCTGGGCAACCACGCTCTTGACGGTCTGGGCCGGGATCGAGAACGCGATGCCGACGCTGCCGCCGGACGGCGAGTAGATCGCCGTGTTGACGCCCATCACCTCACCGGACACGTCGAACGCCGGACCACCCGAATTGCCCTTGTTCACGGGCGCATCGATCTGGATGAAGTCGTCATACGGGCCGTTGCCGATGTCGCGGCCGGAGGCGGAGACGATGCCCGCGGTCACGGTGCCACCGAGTCCGAAGGGATTGCCGACCGCCAGCACCCAGTCGCCGATGCGCGGCTTGCTGTCGGAGAGCTTGGCGAACTGGAAGTTCGAGCCGCCCTCGACCTTGATCAGCGCGAGGTCGGTGCGCGGATCGGTGCCGATCACCTTGGCGGAATAGGTCTTGCCGTCGTCGGTCGTGACTTCGACCTTGTCGGCGCCGTCGACGACGTGATTGTTGGTCACGGCAAAGCCGTCAGCCGAGATGAAGAAGCCGGAGCCCTGGCCCGTCACCACGCCACCGCCACGCGGTCCACCGCGCAGACCCGGGGGCAAGCCATCCGGACCGCCAAAGCGGCGGAAGAAGCGCTCCATCGGCGAACCCGGCTGGAACGGCGAATCCTCGTTATTGCCGCTGTCGTCCTTGGCGACCTTCTCGCGAATGTTGACCTTGACCGAGATCACCGACGGCTTCACGCGCTCGACAATGTCGGCAAACCCGACCGGCTGCTGAACCTTCTTGACCTCGTTGTTGACCTGCGCATGTGCGGGCGTCGTGAACAGGTCGGCGGGATTGTGCGTGGGGCTGAGGCCGTAGGTGGCGGCTCCGAGGCCGGCCACGACCGACGCCATCAGCGCGAGTTTGCGGGCAGAGAACAGCGAGCGCTTCGGCGCCTTGTAGGACGGCAGGGTCGAGAGGTCGGGACGGTCGGTCATGTCTTGAAATCTCCAGGGCCAGAATCATTCGGTGCGGGGCAAGCACCTGATGCGTCTGAACATGGGGTCATCAGCCTTACGGCGCGCTGGCTGCGGAATTAAACTTTGGTAATCGAGCCGACCCGCGCTGCGGCAGAATAGCGCAGGCAAATAAATGACTTAGTAAGGAACTAAAGCGGCTTGTCCGGCGCGGATTCGGCCGCCAGCAGCCGTTCCAGCCGCGCCTGCTCGTCGGACGTCAATCCGGACGCGGAATCAGCCCCGCCGGCGGCCGGATTTGCCTTGCGGCGGCCGAGGCGCCAGAGCGCAAAACCGCCCAGCAAAAGCGCCAGCGGCGGGGTCAGCCACAGCACCAGCGTATGCTCGTTGAGGCGCGGCTTCAGCAGCACGAATTCGCCGTATCTGGCCACAAGGAAATCGATCACCTGGGCGTCGCTGTCGCCGGCCGAGATGCGTTCACGCACCAGCAGGCGGAGGTCGCGCGCCAGCGGCGCCTCCGAATCGTCGATCGACTGGTTCTGGCAGACCATGCAGCGCAGCTCCTTGGAGAGCTCGCGCGCCCTCGCCTCCTTGGCCGGATCCGCCATGATCTCGTCAGGCAGCACGGCGCGGGCCGGCATCGCACCGAGCATTAGAATTGCCGCAAGCGCGGCGGCTGCAAGCGCGCGCGACCGCATCACTCGGCCGCCTGCAAGGCGCGCGCGGTGGCTTTGGCCGGCTTCGGCGCGCCGACCCGCAAGCGGCGGTCGGACAACGACAACAGGCCACCGAAGGCCATCAGCACCGGCCCCCACCAAATCATCAGCACCAGCGGCTTGTGATAGATGCGCACCGCGATCGTGCCGTCGGCCGAGGCATCACCCAACGATATGTAAAGCTGGCTTGCGCCGCGGGTCAGCAGCGCGGCCTCGGTGGTCGAGGCGCCACGCGTCGTGAAGTTGCGCTTCGACGGGGTCATCACGCTGACTGTCTGGCCGTCGCGGGTCACGGTGAATTGCGCCACCATCTCGCGGAAATTCGGCCCCTGCCGCGGGTTCAGGCCGTCGAGCCGCAGCTCGTAGCCGGCGACGCGGGCGACGTCGTCCGGCTTCATGGAGCCGATATATTCGCTGTTCCAGGTGGTCTCGCAGACGATCCCGATCAGCGCTGTGCCGAGGCCGGCATGCGCGAAGGCCGTGCCCCAGGTCGCGCGCGGCAGGCCGCGGGCGCGGCGCAGCGAGAGCGACAGCGGAATCCGGAACAGCGCGATGCGTTCGGCGAGATCGCACAGCGCACCCATGATCACGAACGCCGCAAGCCCGATCGCGAGCGGCGCCAGGGTCGCGCCGCCATAGGTCCACGCAAACACCAGCGCGATCGCAACCAGCGCTGCGATGCCGGCGACCATCAGCCGCTGCGCCGCGCCGAGCAAATCGCCGCGCTTCCAGGCCAGCAGCGGCCCGAACGGCACTGCGAGCAGCAGTGGCACGAACAAAGGCGCAAAAGTGAAATTGAAGAACGGCGCGCCGACCGAGATCTTCTCGCCGGTCAGCACCTCGAGCGCCAGCGGATACAGCGTGCCGATGAACACCGTCGCGCACGCCGTGGTCAGCAGCAGATTGTTGAGCACCAGCGCGCCTTCGCGCGAGATCGGCGCGAACAGCCCGCCCTGCTTCAGCGCCGGCGCGCGCCAGGCATAGAGCGACAGGCTGCCGCCGATGAAGACGAACAGGATCAGCAGGATGAACACGCCGCGCGTCGGATCGGTGGCGAAGGCGTGAACCGATGTCAGCACGCCGGAGCGCACCAGGAAGGTGCCGAGCAGCGACAGCGAGAAGGTCAGGATCGACAGCAGCACGGTCCAGACCTTCAGCGCGTTGCGCTTCTCCATCACCAGCGCCGAATGCAATAGCGCGGTGCCGGCAAGCCATGGCATCAGCGAGGCATTCTCGACCGGATCCCAGAACCACCAGCCGCCCCAGCCGAGCTCGTAATAGGCCCAGTAGGAGCCCATCGCGATGCCGAGCGTCAGGAAGATCCACGCCATCAGCGTCCACGGCCGCACCCAGCGCGCCCAGGCGGCGTCGATCCGCCCTTCCAGCAGCGCCGCGACCGCGAACGAGAACGAGATCGAGAAACCGACATAGCCGAGATAGAGCATCGGCGGATGCACCGCGAGGCCGATGTCCTGCAGCACCGGATTGAGATCGCGTCCCTCGATCGGCGGGTTGGCGATGCGCAGGAACGGATTCGAGGTGATCAGGATGAACAGATAGAACGCGCTGGCGACCCAGGCCTGCACCGCCAGCACATGCGCGCGCAGCGACAGCGGCAGATTGTTGCCGAAGGCCGCGACGAGGCCGCCGAACAGCGCCAGGATCGACACCCACAGCAGCATCGATCCTTCATGGTTTCCCCACACGCCGGTGATCTTGTAGAGCAGCGGCTTCAGCGAATGCGAATTCTCGTAGACATTGGCGACCGAGAAATCCGAGGTGACGTGCAGCGTCACCAGCGCTGCGAACGACGCCGCGACGAACAGCAATTGGGCGAGCGCGGTCGAGCGCGCGACGTTCATCAGCGCCGCATCGCGCCAGCGCGCGCCGACGATCGGCACGATGGACTGGATCAGCGCAAGCGCGAGCGCCAGCACCAAGGCATAATGTCCGCTTTCGGCGATCACCGCATGGCTCCCTGGGTCGGCGCCGCGGAGGCGCTCGGCATGTTGCCCGGTTTGGCGCCGTAATCGTCCTTCCAATGGCCCTGCTTCTTCAGCGCGTCGGCGACGTCCTTCGGCATGTACGTCTCGTCATGCTTGGCGAGCACCGTGTCGGCGCGGAACACACCTGACCCATCGAGCGCGCCTTCCGCAATGACGCCCTGCCCCTCGCGGAACAGGTCCGGCAGGATGCCCTTGTAGGCGACCGGCAGCGTCGCGCCGCCGTCGCCGACGGTGAAGGTCACGGCGAGATTGTCGCCGCGCTTGAGCGAGCCTTGTTCCACCAGGCCACCCAAGCGGAAGCGCTTGCCCGGGCCGAGATGCTTTTCGGCGACCATCGACGGCGTCGAGAAGAACACGATGGAATCGCGCAGCGCGCTCAGCACCAGGCCCGCGGCGATCGCGAGCACGGCGAGCGCGCAGCCGATCAATGTCAAACGCCGTTGCTTCCTGGTCATGGCCTATCCTTGCGCATGGCATCATCCGAAAACCGCGGTGCACTTTTCGGCGTCATGCTCTATCCATCCAACCCGAGATTCTTCAGCCCGTCATTGAGCTGACGCAACCGGTCCGCATCGTTGGCGACAGCCTGACGGGCATCCGCGAGCGCGCTCATCGCCTTGTCGCGCTCCCCCATCACCAGATAGGCGCGGACCAGCCGCAACCAGCCCTCGACATCGTCGCCATTGGTCTTCAGCCGCGTCGCCAGCCGATCGACCATGCCTTGGATCATGGTGCCGCGATCGGCCTCGCTCATGTCTTTCGCCGCGGCCATTGCACCGTCCGGCAGCGCCGGAGCGCCCACGCCGGCGGGTACCGTGCCGCCGACCCGTACCAGCGCGGCCTGGACTAGCGGCCGCCACGGCGCGTCGGGCGGCCCCTTCGAAAGCATCTTCTGCCAGAGCGCCGCGGCGTCGGCCTTGCGGCCGTCCTGCTCTGCGGCAAGGCCTAGAAAGTAATTGCCCTTGGCATCGTCGCCATTCAGCGCGACCGCGCGCTCGAATTCCGCCTTTGCCTCCGCAGTGACGACGCCGCCGGCGGTCCCCATCATTGCCTCACCGAGATCGGCGCGGCGATCGGCGCTGTCTCCGGCATAATTGATGGCGTTGCGATAGGCGCGGACCGCATCATCGTAGCGGCCAAGCCGCGACAGCACCGGCGCCAGCACCGTCCAGCCGCGGCCGTCGGTCGGGTTCTTCTCCAGATGCGCCTCGACCTGCGCGACCAGATTGGCGAGCGGCTGGTTGGCATCGGCCACTCGGCTGCGCTCGGCGAGCGGAAAGTCGCCGAGCCGCGGCGAGCCGAGCGCGAGATAGAAGCCCGAAGCAATGACCGGCAATCCGACCAGGGCCACGATCGCGGCAGAGCGCCGCAGGTTGAGACTGCCCTGCACCGGTTCTTCACGTCCGCTCGCGTCGGCGGCGGCCAGCAGCCGGCGGCTGATCTCGATCCGCGCCGCATCGGCCTCGGCGGCGCCGATGATCCCTGAGGCCATGTCGCGGTCGATTTCGGCGAGCTGATCCCGGTAGACCACGACCTCGCTGCCGCCGGTATCCGCCCGCCCGCGGCGGCTGAGCGGCCACAGCACGGCAAAGATCGCCGCGACCGTCATCAGCGCGAACACAAACCACAGCGTCATCAAGCGGTTCCCGGATGGAACGGCGGCTTCCGGCAAGCCGCCTTAGAATCGCTTTACACTACCGGCGGCGAGCCCGGCAATTGACAATTGCTGGATCGACCGAAGGTCGGAATCGGGTGGTTTTCCGGTGCCGTTCCGGCGGTCGCGAAGGCACGCGACCAAAATATCGAAAACAACCCCATGCAAAGGAGCCGGCGGCCCGCCGGCAGGCGAATGACGACTTGACACGTCGGGCAACTCAGCGCCACACTTCCATTATTCCGAAATCGTGCAGGCGCTTCGCCTGAAGCCAATTCACCGTCGAATGCCATGAACACTACGTCGCAGTGAAGGAAGTGATCCGGTCAGGATGACGACTGCTCGTTATTTCGAGCATCGCGTCCCTCTCGACTCGGCCAGAACGTTGCACGCGATCGTGAACAGGAACACTACCGTGAGGAGAGTGAGGCCATATGCGGCGGCAGGAAGCTTGATCGAGTAATCCCCGATGAAGCGCGGGATGGTGGTCCTAAACGAAGAAAAGAAAAAAATGAGAAATGACCCGAAGAACAGCGTGTATCCTAGGTACCATTGGAAGGACCACCTCAGGAACGTATACAGTCTCATTCTCTTGAGTATCGCCCTGTAGAAGCGCGGCAAATGATTGCAGATGCTTTTTGCAAAGTACAAAATAGATGCGACCCAGTAGGCTTGCAGAATTACGACCGCATGCTCAAGACTGATTTGATTCCTGTTGTATAGGCTGCCGAGCAAGAGAAAGCCGAGTGCAAAGCACCCCGTAAGTAACCACCCCAAGCCGAAAATCTGCGAGAAGTATGTCGACCCATTTTGCGGGTACGGCTTATCGCGCATGCTGCTTAGCTGCCTCTGCTGCCAACGGTTTTTTGTTCAAGGTCAAGAGCGTACCGAGAACACCCGCCTTCTTCGTCATTCCATAAGCTTCGCGCACAGCATCATCGAGCGCGTCATGAGCCTTCTTTAACGGGTGCGCACCGGGCACCTCAAGTGCACGGTACGATTCCCGGAGCGACCAATTCGTGCTCCTTCTGAAGCTCCGCTCGGAGCACGACCCTCTCCGTCTATCAAACGGAGCGGCCCTTTTCCAACTTACCCTCCGGTCCCAAAAACGGGGTCCATTTCAGCGGTCATCAGGAAGAGAGCAAGCCACTTGGTAAGTGGGATTTTGGAGCGCTCGAACACGATTCGAACCGTACCCAGGCTGCGCTACCCCGCGCGCGACGACTTGCGCTCGCCGGTGACGGCGTTCTCAGCCGCCCGGTTCATCAGGGAGGCGTAGTCATGGCCGAACAGCACCTCGCAGAAGCGGATCGCGGCCTTCACCTGCTGCTGGCGGAACGCCCGGACCCGCGCGTCGCCGCCGCGCAATGACTGCACCAGCCCCTCGGTCGACTGCTCGACGTAATGCTGCAGGTCCGAGAAGGTCCGCAGCGTCACCTCGTTGATGGCGAGCTCGCTGGCATAGGTGCGGCACACCGCGACGAAATCGATCAGGGCGGCGGCATCCGCGACCTCGGACTGATCGATCTTGGCGCCGGCCGTGATGTCCTTGTCGGCGCGCTGGCGCAGGATGCGGCGGACCCGGCCCGGCACGCTGTCGATCTCCGATTGCAGCGCGTTGGAGGTATCGGCACGCACCGACGTCAGCTGACGGCCCCAGGTGGAGTCGTTGCGCAGGTCGAGCTCGGTGCGCAGGCCGCGGACACCGTCATGCAGGGTCTTGAGCTGCTCACCGACATAATCGAAATGGCCGCGCCTGATGTCGGTGCGGAGACAGGCCGCGACGAACGACAAATCATGCAGCGCGATCGTGACGGCGATGCCGTAGGGCGTTGCCGCAACCCGCAACTCGTCGTCGGAGGCCGCCATCTTGATGGCGAGGCGAATGATCTGCCAGGGCGCGGCGAGCCGCTGCGCAATCAACGACAGCGCGAAGGGCAGCAGCTGCGGCGTCTGGAGCGACGGCAGCTTGAGCGCATCCATGGCGGAGGCGATCTGGGAATCGGCAAACACCCGGATCTGGCTCGGCACG
>NZ_JACMYO010000003.1 GCF_020889685.1 Bradyrhizobium oropedii | reverse complement strand
TCTGAAGGTCTCGATCAACGGGAATCAGGTCGTGAACTACAGCGGCCCCCTGGGTTATGGGCAGGCCACCAATTGGGAATACGGAGTCTATCGGTCGACGGCGCCCGAGACCGTCGCGGTCGACTACCGAAACATGACGCTGTTGACGGGGTCGGCGGCGACGACCTCGTCGACGTCGACGCAGCCGACCACGACCGCCCCAACCACCACCACCCCGACCACGGTTGCCACGTCGGCTGTAACGCAGGACACCACTTCGCCGGCGGCCGCGGCAGTCAACCCGGGGGCGACTGTGACAACGAGCGACCCCAGCGCCATGGGCGCCATGGGAGCCATGGGAGCCATGGGACTAGCGCCGACGTCGGCGTCCGGTTGGTCGACCCCAACGACCGGCGCAACCACTGCAAGCCAGCCGAGCGCGGATTTTTCGTATTTCGGATTTAACACCAGTACGCTGGCAACCGCCGCGCCGCAGACGACCGGTTGGTGGGGAGATCAGGGTACGGCCGCCGCGTCTCAGGACAGCAACAACTTTGCGCTGCTGAACCAGTATCTGGCCGGCAGCTCCGGTCGGGCCGATGGCGGTATGATCGGTGTAGCCATGAGTGGCGCTGCTTGGACACAGAACTCGTTCCTGACCAAGCCCCAGAGCTAAGGGATTGCCGGGCCGCGCGCGGTTCATCTGCGCCAGGCCCGGTTCTCCTGCGTGGCACCTCAGCCAGATCGTCGTTTTGGCCTGACGGGTTCGCATGTGAGACCCGCTCTCGCGGTGTTCGAGCCGCCCGCGATCTTCTTTGACATTTGCCGACGACCCGCAGCAAGTGAAGCGCTTTTCCCAGCCGTCCTGCCTCGTTCTTCGGCACCCTCGAGTGCGCATATTCGATTACCAAAATGAGTACCGCATATTAGGTCAGCAAAACTTCCCGAAAGCAGTCAAACCTCGCTGTTGACCTGAAGCATCCCTGGAGGGGACTGTGGATCGGCTGGCTATAATCGCACTCGCGATCGCAATCGCGGGGCTTCTGAGCGGCGGCGTCTATTCGGTGTCGAGTTCAGGCCTCAGCACTGCAATAGTCATCAATCGCTTCACCGGCGCAGCGTGGTCGTGCAGCGTCGTTTGCGAAGTCATCGAAACACGTCGGACTTCAAAATGAGGCATTTTGGCCTCGACGCGCGGATGATCCGCGGCAGCGGTCGCGCCGACTAATTTCGCCTATGCGGAGAACCTACACGTCACCGTAGGTTGAGGTGCTGATCAGGGCTGAGGCCACCGTCTCGACAGGTCTGGCCTAAATCGCGAGGTCAGGTGTAGCCCAATTCTGAGATGGCGCAGTCGCGCCTACGGCGGTCGCTGGCTCGTGTTTATCGCCGGACAGACATTCCGCCGGAAACGTTGTTTGTGGCCATTGGCTGCGTCCGTAAGGGAGACGATGAGCCAGTTCCTCGACACGACCGACGCCGACGTTTCCTCAAACGGCGGCGAACCGTCCTAGGCCTCCAGGAAGAGCCCTGGAAGGGAACGCTCAGCAGGACCAAGCGGCGGCGCCCTGGGGTGCTGCTCGCCCCGAGCGGAGACAGCCGGCCTGCCAGGCCGCTGTTACCGCCCTGGAGGAAGGCTAGGGCAGTCCGACCATCTGGGCCGAACCGCTGCCTCGGATCATGGCTGGCGGAGGATCGGCGCTTCTTGCAGGGCTGGTTGGAGCGAGCCCATCGCCTTCGAGCGCCAGCGACCAGACTCCCGTGGTCGGCACCGAGGGCAGGACGTACGATGACGACAATGAGAGGTTGATAGGCGGTCTGACAGCGGCAGCTCAAGCACCCGACGACCGCACGCGATGCGACGTGATGACGACTATTCGGGTCCTGCCGTCACTCGCCATCTAGCCGCCGCGATAGCCTTTCGGGTTCTGCATCTGCCAGCGCCAATGATCTGTGCACATCTGTGTGAGTGATCGCTTTGAGGTCCAGCCCAGCAGGTTTTTGGCGAGCGTCGGATCCGCGTAGCAGATTGCGACATCACCGACCCTGCGTTGGTCAATCACGTACGGAACTGGCCGGCCGCTCACGGTCTCGAATGTCTTGACCACCTCCAGGACGCTGCTGCCGCTTCCTGTTCCGAGATTGATGGTCAGGACGCCGGGTTGTCTCAACTCGCTTAAGGCGCTCAGATGTCCGGATGCAAGATCGACGACATGAATGAAGTCGCGAATGCCGGTGCCATCCGGAGTATCGTAGTCATTTCCCCAAACCTGCAGCTTCTCGCGTCGCCCGATGGCTACTTGCGCCACAAGTGGCAACAAATTGTTGGGTACGCCGAGAGGGTCTTCTCCGATGAGCCCGCTTTCGTGTGCGCCAACGGGATTGAAGTAGCGCAGGATGGCGATCCGCCAATCGCTGTCGGAACCATAGAGATCCCTCAATATCTCTTCGACAAAATACTTTGTGCGGCCATACGGATTTATTGGGCCTACGGGATGCTTCTCGTCCAGCGGCAGGTAGGCGGGCACTCCATAAACCGTTGCGGAGGAACTAAAGACCAGCGTTTTCACATCGGCACGCGACATCGCCGACACCAGCCGCATCGTCCCCACGACGTTGTTTTGGTAGTAAGTCATGGGTTGAGCGCTGGACTCGCCGACCGCCTTGAGCCCGGCGAGGTGAATTACCGCGGTCACGCCGTGGGTGCGCAGGATCTCGTAAACCGCATCCTCGTTGCAGATATCGACATGACGGAATACGAGCGACCGCCCGCAGATGGCCTGTACCCGCTCAAGCGATGCGCGATTGCTGTTGCAAAGATTGTCGACCGCAACGACATCCAGCCCGGCGTCGAGGAGGGCGACCGCGATGTGTGACCCGATATAGCCGGCGCCTCCGGTCAACAGGATCATTCTGATTCCATTTCCATTCCGCGTCTGCACGCGCACGATCGCCAGGCATTTGCAGCTGTCCTGGCAACGCCCGCGTCAAGCGTTTGCACCAACATCAAGGCGGCCGGCACCAATGGTGCCGATCGCCACATCGATGGGTGCCGCATCCATTGATGTGGCACGAACTCCAGCTCGAGATATCCGGCCGAAAGCTTCGCGGTGGGTGGCCGAACCAATTTCGGCTACTTTCGCAGTCGGATCGCTCCCTCGGCCTTCGAACCGATATCCTTGCGGGCGTGGCCGTTTGTAAGAGGCACTTCGAAGTAGTTCACCGCATGGTCGATTGCACCGAGTGGTGCGGGCCGGCCTGTCCTCGCCATCTTGGGAAGTTCTCTCTTCAGTGGGAGCGGGCGCTCGGTTGCGCTAGCGGCCGGGTAGGCTGTCCCGTTTGACGGCCAAGCTGTAGGTCGATGGTTCAGCCCCCAGATCGCCGCCTGTGTTCTGTTTTGAACACGAATCTTGCGGAGGATCGCCTTGATGTGAACCTTCACCGTGGCTTCCGCGATATTGATCTTGCGCGCGATGCACTTGTTGGAATCGCCTTCGATCAGACACTGGAGGATTGAGATTTCTCGCGGCGAAAGCTGCTGTGCAAGCCTACTTTCACCGTCTGCAGCGCCACGACTTTCATCGACGAGTGCAGGGGCACCGTCCGCATCACGCCTTTCGACATCAAGAGCGGACGTCAAGAAGTCGGTCGGAAATACAGTTCCGCCCATCATGACAAGCTCGATGGACTTGATGAACGCATCGCAGTTCATCACGTCGATGAAATAGCCGGTGGCGCCAGCTCGGATTGCAGCAGTCAACTCGCTCAGTCGATAGTGATCCGCGACGACAGCAATGCGTCCATCCGCGTGACAGCGCTTGAAACACTCGATCTGCTCGATTGTAGGGCCGAAATCATCGCCGCTATGAACGATCAGGAAGAGTGCCGGGCAAACCGAAGCACCTTCGACATTGGCCTTGCCAGGCAAACCATCGGCATCGGCCATTGAGGCTAACACTTGAAAATTTTCGGAATTTAGAATTCTGGCGAGACCTTCTTTCCGAAGACTGTTTTCACCGCCAAGCACAACAGAAAAAGAATATTGTCGTCTCATGGAACTCTCCTGGACGCTACAAAAATATGAAACAGGCTCATCGGTTTAACCCGACTCGTTTCTTGGATGGCTTGCCAAGCCAAAACGGCGACGCATTGAAATTGCTTCTTCAGATTCCGATCGCTTGGACAGGAATTTGGGGCGAAAAAAGCCCTGAGCATGCGTCAAAAGATTTACTAAGATTAGATGCTAATCCCCAATATCCATATATGCCGTTGGTTATAGGCATGTTTGGGATGTCGCCCGTAATATTCAGGCCGGTGTTCTACGGGCGCGATCGCCGAAGACTTGCCAGATAGCGCTCGCTCTGGGCGACGTCGATGCTTGTGTGCTAATTAAAGTTGTAAATTTGCGGAATTCGGCCTAGCCGTGATGACAAAATTTTACTTGAATGCCTCAAATTGAAGTAGCTTAGGAGCGATATTGGGGTGCCGATTTGAACTGGGGGACTGAGGATTGGCCGAAAATGCATTTCAGTCGTGTGGTCATTGCTAGCAGATATCCCGTTGTTTTATTGGGTCTGAACTGTCTTCTGGAAGCAGAACGTGATTTCAGCGTTGCTGCTCGATGCAGCGATAGTGCGAGTAGTTTCAATGCAATTCGCGCTCTCGTTCCCGATATCGCCATTTTGGACATATCGATGCCTGACATTTTTGGGCGGGCATTGCTCGATATCGCAAATTCCCGGACTCCTGCTGTTCGGCTCGTGTTCCTCGCAACCTCGGTTGAGGATCGCGACCTCACCATGTTGGCAGAAGTGGGGGCTGCCGGCGTTATCCTGCACGACGAGGAGCCCGAAACTCTTCTCCAGACATTGCGGCAAGTCGCGGACGGCCAAAGGATGCTGCCCGCGCCCTCGAGCGAAGTGGCTATCTCTCCTGGGCAGTCAGCGATCGCGGAGAAGCATCTTTCCGTGCTGACGGACCGGGAGCGTCAGATCATGCGTCTGGTATCGGAGGGATTGTCAAACAAGGAGATTGGCCGTCGTCTGAAGGTAACCGACGGCACCATCAAGGTTCATCTCCACCACATCT
Source organism: Bradyrhizobium oropedii (assembly GCF_020889685.1). Classification (GTDB taxonomy): domain Bacteria; phylum Pseudomonadota; class Alphaproteobacteria; order Rhizobiales; family Xanthobacteraceae; genus Bradyrhizobium; species Bradyrhizobium oropedii. The sequence goes on along the minus strand of NZ_JACMYO010000003.1, from coordinate 111,601 downwards.
TTCGCAAGCTCGAGATCGGCAACAGGACAGCTCTTGCTACGCTCGCGGTCTCATACGCAGGGCAAAGTGGCTTGCCTTCCGATTAGCACGCAAGCTTTTTGACTTAGTACGATATCAACCGACCTGGCGCTCGGCTGCGCCGGGGATTGTATGAGTCTTTGCGCAGCCACCAGCCCAAGACAGACAGTCATCGAGACAGCGCGCGAACCCGTCAGCGCGACAGTTAGGCAGGAAGCCAAAGCGTGCGAACGTCAGGGGCCTCTAGGTCTTTTGATGTAGCCCATCCATACATCTAAATATCCATCAGAGCTCCTTGTTTTCGCGCTTACGTGATTGTTCAATCGAAGAAATCCGCGTGAACGGGAGCTGCCGCTCCAGAAGGAATGCTCCGGCGCGCACGAGCGCTCCTGCGATCGGAATCCGCGTATGACGCTTGACTGGCCTGAGTTCGACCTTACCCGACTTTCTGGCGCGGGCGGGACCGATGGTCGTGGCGCGGTGGCTTTGAGCCAGAATTTTCATGTTGCCAGTTTTCATGTTGCCTCGGCCCGCTCGGGGCCTCGATCGCTGCAGTTCGCCGAATTCGACGTCAGTCGGGCTCTCGTCGAGCCAGCGTCCTTTTCGAGCCTCCTCGATAAAGGAATTGAACTGAGGGCCGGGATCATGGTGCCGGTTCTCGAGAATGATTGCTTGGAGGTTCTCGCATGCATGCTCGATGTGAAGCAGGACATCATTCGCGGCATGGGCGCCTTCCTCAACGGAGCGGAGCGTAGTCGCGCTGAAGGGCTGAAGTCGGAGCGGGACCGCCGTCGCTTTATTGCTTGCCGTGGACAGCTGCGCCAGATCCTCGCTTCCAGACTGGGAATCTCGCCGTCCGACGTCGAACTGGAATATGGACGGTTGGGCAAACCTCGCCTCTCACACCGAATGCCTTCGCGCGATTTGCGCTTCAGCGTCTCTCGATCCGGAGACGTGGCAGTCATCGCGCTCTCGACCGGGCGAGAGGTCGGAGTGGATATCGAGGCAGTGCTTCCCGTGCCCGAAGCGGACGAGATCGCCGCGCTGTGCTTCTCCGCCTCCGACTACGAATCCTATGCCGCCCTCGGTCCGGACGACCGGCTGGAAGGCTTCTTCCGGCGTTGGACCCGGCTGGAGGCTATCTCCAAGGGCCTGGGATGCGGCTTGGGACACCCCAGCTCTTCGGATGACAAGGATTGGGTTGTCCGAAGTTTCGTACCTAAAACGGGGTATCTCGGGTGCGTGGTTGTTCGGAAATGAATGGTCGTCTGGACTGGAGTTTCCGCGATGTAATCTTCACTGAGGATAGCGAGGAACTCGGCCAATTTGTTGGAAAGCACCGAACTTCAATCGAAACCGCGCCTGTTCGAGATACCTCGCGGTCGCAGTAGGGAGCATGGGAATAGCCTATGCACGCGCGCGTGACGCAGTTTTCGGAGCTGCTTGCAGACCTCGCGGTCAAGGACATCAAGGTCTGGGTCGAGGGCGACCGGCTGCGTTGCAGCGCACCGGCGGGTGCGATGACGACGGAGCTGCGCGATCAATTGCAGGGACGGAAAGGTGAGATCATTGCCTTTCTGAACATGGCCACCGCCGCGGCCACGCAACAGCCTGCGATCATTCCCTTGCAGTCGCGCGGAACACGCACACCCATTTTCGCTGTACCGGGGCATGTCGGAGCACCCTTCTCATTCTCGGACCTGTCGAAGCACCTGGGCGGCGATCAACCGTTCTACGCGCTTCAACCGCCTGGCTTCGACGGGCAGAGCACGCCGATGGACCGCGTCGAAGATATCGCAGAGTACTTCGCTCGCCAGATCGTTCAGTATCAGCCGGTCGGTCCGTACGTCATCGCTGGATACTGCTCCGGCGGTCCAACAGCTTTCGAACTGGCCAAAATTCTCACAAGACGCGGAGCAGACGTTCCGTGCGTCGCTCTCTTTGGTCCTCTTCACCCCACCACCCATCAGGAATTGCTGCGTCTGCTGTACTTCACTGCCTGGGGGACGATCCGATCGGTCCGGCGATCGGTGGCGAAGTTGCCGACCTTTGGCGCTCGCCTTCGATATTTCGGCAGTCGCCTTCGCGAGCGCGCCTTGATGCCGCTCGTTCGCAAGGAGCCTGTCACGACGGACCCGGTGCTAGCCAGCAGAGCTCTGCTCAAATCCACGGCGATGGCGGCATTTCGGCGGTACACTCCGACTCCGTATTCGGGCCGTGTGTGCATATTCCTTCCGAACAAGGCCTGGCTGCGATCGGGCGCAGCACCTCATCGATGGCGGCTCGTGGCGCCCGATGCCGAATTCTATTTCGGCCCCGACGACTGCGACGAAGCCTCCATGCTGGAAGAGCCTGACGCACCTGCCGTCGCGGAGCTGTATCGCCGGGCAACCGAGAAACTCGGAGATTGACGTGATTCGATTTTTAAACTTACCGGATGGGAGCGCATTTCATGAATGAAGTCCGACCTATCGTGGCGGAGAGCGTGGCGCTTCCTCTGCTGCAAGATGCCGATCATCGGGCGCTGGTCGTCGATTACAACGCCACGTCGGCGCATTACCCATCGGACAGGACGATCATCGATCTCTTCCATGATCAGGTGATGCTCAGTCCTGACGCTGAAGCTATCCGCTTTGGCGATGCAATGCTGACATACCGGCAGCTCGACGAACGCTCCAACCAGATGGCCGCGCATCTGGGCTCAAAGGGCGTGGGCTCAGGGCGGATCATCGTTGTCTTCATGGAACACTCCATCGAAGTCGTTGTCGCAATCCTGGGTGTTCTCAAGGCTGGCGCAGCCTATGTGCCGATTGATGCGGCGACGCCGAAAGGGCGCATTGCTACGATCCTGAAAGACATTTCCGACGGGACGGGTGGGCAGACGCCGGTGGCGATCACTCAGGCGCGTCTGCGATCCGCCATAGCGCCGGACCTTGCCGACATCTTCGTGCTCGATGCCGATTTCGGCTCGATTCTGAATCAGCCGAAATCGGCCCGACCGTCCGCCGCCAAGTCGAACGGCGTCGCCTACATCATCTTCACTTCAGGCTCGACCGGCACTCCCAAGGGCGTCGAGATCGAGCATCGCAGCCTCGTGAACTACATCTGGTGGGCCGCGCGGGTGTACAGTTCCGGCCAGCCGCTCGCATGGCCACTCTTCTCGTCTCTTGCGTTCGACCTGACCGTCACAACGCTCTTCGCGCCACTCATCACGGGCGGCCGGATCGTGGTCTATCTTGGTGATCCGGGGGTGAAGAACATGGTCGTGCTCAAGGTGGTCGACGACAATGCCGTCGATATCATGAAGCTGACACCGGCGCATCTCGCGATGATCCGCGACCGCAATCTTGAGGCCACGAGATTGCGCAAGTTCATTGTAGGCGGGGAGGACTTCAAGACCGAGTTGGCCCGCGACATCACGAAAGCCATCCCTCATCCTGTCGAGATCTACAACGAGTACGGACCAACCGAAGCCACAGTGGGCTGCATGATTCATCGGTTTGACGTAGAGCAGGATCGCTCTGCATCGGTGCCGATTGGCGTTCCGGCCGCCAATGCGGGAATTTACGTCCTCAGCAAGGAATATCAGCCGACCGGCCCCAACGTCATCGGCGAGATGTTCATCGCAGGCGATGGTCTTGCGAGAGGTTATTTTAATCGCCCGGACCTGACCGAAGAGCGTTTCCGCACGGCTACAGATCCTCGAGATGGCTTTTCGAGGCTGCGGCTGTACAAGACTGGCGATCTTGCCCGCTGGAGCTCGGAAGGGCGCCTGGAATTTCTCGGCCGCGCGGATCATCAGGTGAAGGTTGGCGGCACGCGTATCGAGCTGGGCGAGATCGAAGCGCGGCTTCTCAAGCAGCCCCACGTTCAGGAATGCGCTGTCGTAGCTATTCCCATTCCTGTGGGAAATGCTGAAGAAGGCGCAATCACGCGGCTCGTAGCCTACTATGTCTCCTCGAAACCTCTGACCGTGGCGGAGCTACGCGCTCACCTCGCCGAAGAACTCCTGGAGTCCATGATTCCGGCGCACTATGTCTGCCTCGAACGGATGCCGCTCACGTCCAACGGCAAGATCGACCGCGCCTCGCTTCCCGAGCCGACCGCGGACAGCATTCAGCCGGCTCACGAGTTCGCCGCTCCGTCAACCGAGACCGAGAAGGCTTTGGCCGCCCTCTGGTGCAATCTCCTCAAGGTCAAGTCGATCGGACGTCGCGACAACTTCTTCGACCTTGGCGGGGAGTCGCTCCTGGTCGTGAGAGCAGTGGCGCGCATGCGAAAGATCTTCGGCGTCGACGTGCAGCTTCGTAACCTGTTCGAGCGTCCGACCGTGGCCGAATTGGCGGAAGTGATCGACGGGATGCGCTGGGTGGCCGATTCCAAAGCTGCGCCACTCTCGGGCGGACCGCGAGAAGAACTCGAACTCTAGTCTATCGGAAGGGCCGCAAGTGGTTGTTCTCGGGGCGCCGGTACGGTCTGGACCTCGAGTGTTGGACTCATAGAACGGACGAAGATGATGGATAAAGCTTGGGTACCGGAGCAAGGGCAGGAGCTGCCTTGGGCGGCGGCGGAATATGAGCTCTTGCGGGACCAGGTCCGTCGCTTTGTCGAGGAGGAAATCAAGCCCTGTGCAGATCGCTGGGAGGAGGAAGGGGGGATTCCGCGTCCGGTCCTGCGTCGCATGGGCGAACTTGGCTTCTTCGGTATCCGCTATCCGGCCGAGTTCGGTGGTGCCGAGATGGACGCAGTCGCGTCGACGGTCTTCGCGGAGGAGCTCGGTCGTTCCACCTATGGTGGCGCCGCAGATGCAATGCTGGTCAATGCCGAGATGGCTTCCAGTTATGTCTTTCACGACGGGACCAAATCCCAACGGGCTCGTTGGATGCCCGGCATTGTGAGCGGAGAGGTGATCACTGCGATCGCCATCACTGAGCCGGACGCGGGCTCGGACGTGAAGGCCATCCGCACGCGCGCGCGCCGAGACGGCGACTCCTATGTGCTCGATGGTACGAAACTATACATCACGAACGGCGTCTGCGCGGATCTGTATTGTGTTGCGGCCAAGACCGATCCCGCGGCAGGGAGCAACGGGATCACGATGTTCCTCGTCGAGAAGGGCACGCCGGGCTTCAGCGTGGCTCGCGAGCTGGACAAGCTCGGCTGGCGCTCCTCCGATACGGCCGAGCTCGTCTTCGATGGTTGCCGCATTCCTGCCGAGAATGTGCTCGGCGCGGAAGGACAGGGTTTCTACTCCATCATGCGCAACTTGCAGAACGAGCGCCTTGTCCTCGCCGCCATGGCTATCGGGATGGCCGAGGCGGCGATCGATATGACCCTCACTTACGTGAAAACGCGCCGCGCATTCGAAGGCGTCCTTTGGGACATGCAGGCGATCCGTCAACGACTCGCGATGCTTTCTGCGAGGGTGGAGGCAAGCCGCGCCTTTCTCTATGCCACCGCTTGGCGCATGGCGGCGGACGATGACTGCATGCGCGAGATCTCGATGTTGAAGGCCATCTGCGGCGAACTCGTCAACGAGGTGGTGTATGCGTGCGTCCAGTTCCACGGTGCCATGGGAGTCATGCGGGAAAGTCCGATTGAGCGCATATCGCGCGACGCCCGCGTCCTCTCCATTGCCGGCGGCGCGACGGAGGTGATGCTGGAGGTTGTCGCGTCAATGTCGTGAGCCTAAGGCGAAGAGCGACATTTTTAGACCAACGCCGGGGTTTCTATAATTGGCGACATGGCCAGCCGAACGGTTCAAGCCAATCCCTCGACGTGGAATGCTCGCTATCTTACCTGTCCGGTCGCATCAGTCGCTGCGCTACAGGCCGTCCTGCGGAGCTGAACCGTTCGAACCGAGTTTTTCTACCGGCCATCACCTGCTGTCATTTGCTCAAGCCGTCGCGGGAATTGCGGCCATGCGGCATGGCGGTACTAAATGTCGCCGAGCCATCGGCCGATTTCTCTAGATCCGACGACGCGTTTTGGCTGGTACGGGTTGATCGTTCCGGCCGAAAGGCCCGTGACTCTCCGGTCCTGCGTCAGCGTCCTCGTGAACTGCTTTGCTTCCAGTTCGGATTCGAACGTCGCAGTCCTTCGCGCATGCCTATCGGGTGGAGCGTCGCGTTGATCAACAAAGGAGACGTACCAGATGTGGCCTTGAGTCATGTAGTGACCTCGGAGATGGGGTCAAAGTGCGAAAACGAAGCTCTGCCAGGTTAACCGAGCTGGCGGCCAGGTCCCGGATAAGGGAAGGAAAATACGGCTTCCGCTCAGAGTGTGCCTAGGGTCTTTCTAAGTAATACGTCTGAGCAGAAAGTTTGCAGGCCGTGTGGTGTAAGATGGCGTGAGGTATGACTGACTTCGGCCTCCACGCTGATGGCCCTCTTTTCGCACTGCTGGGCGATCGTCGAGCGCTGCTGAACGGCGCCGACTTTGGATGTGAGGCAACGAATTTCAGCATTGCTTCGTAGCGGTGCTTGTCGGAAAAGCAGAAGCGGCGCCCCTCCCAGGACGCTGTTCGCGCGTCCAACTCTATCATTCTCCAAACCACAAGATCGGCGGCGCGAATTCGGGCGTTGCGGATTGGCTGGCGAAGGACCAGTCTTGCGGCAAGGGAGCGGGCCGCCATGGCGGAATGGTATTTCATCTGGATCGACGGTCCGCGCGGGCCTGAGCCGCAGAAATGGTCGTCGGACGCGCTGTGGGGGCAGGTGGCGCGTCAGGACATCATTGTCCGTTTTCCCTTGAGCGATCGCGAGGCAAGGTTGTCGCTCGATCAGTTGGCCCGGCTGCATCCGATCCCGGAGTGAACCGGCACTGTGGTGTCACACCACTAGCTGTCCTTCGCGCTCCGCGACCGTGATCTGCGCTTCGGTCCCTGAATTGAAATCGAGCCGGTCGGCCTCGATGCCGTCAGAGAAGATGACGCCGTTCTCCGGCATCAGCGAGCGCACGTTGAGGTGCTGGGCGCGCTCGAGGTTGCCGCAGACGAGCGTCGCCTGCGAGGTGCGGCTCGGAAACGGCTCGCGCACGGCAAAGCGCAGCGCGCCGCCGTCCCAGGCTTGCGGCAGATAGGGCGGGCTGTCGCTGCCGCTCCCGAAGGCGCCGGCGATCGCGAGCGATCCGGTCACGATGCTCCTGAACCAGGCGGTCGAACCGAGGCCGGTCGATCAAGGTTGGCCGACGGCACCATCAAGGTTCATTTGCATCACATCTTCCGTAAGCTCGAGATCAGCAACCGGACGATTCTTGCGACGCTCGCCGTCTCACAGTCCGGACCAGGCGGCTGACCAGGACTCCTCGCTGCGTGGTCTTGATCTGAGCTCCCAACATGGATTTCGGCACGTCCCCGTGAACCGGAGGCGTTTTCACGCGAGGGATAAAGCTGCGCCGAATGCTGCTTTGGTGGCGCGCTCGAATGTTAGCACCGTCACACTGCGGACGGACGGCCCGCTGCGGCTTGAGACCCGGTCCGGCCCTCGGCAGGAATGAGCTCGATCGACGACGCGGCAAGCCGCAACACAATTCCGCCCCAACGAGACGCATATTTTTGACCGCCACGACGGGCGCGGGAATGGAAGAGGCGAGAGAATGGCTCGAACGGTGCGGGGCATCACGGCCGGATTGATCGCAGCGATCGCAAGTCTAGCCGGGACTGCCGGCAGCTCGGCGCAAGGGCCGCTGACGTGGTCCGGCTTCTGTGCGCTCGACGCGGCGCAGCCGAAGCCATGCAGCGTCAGCGATACTGTTGCGGCGGATGGGCAGCATGACCTTCGATTTTCGTTCGGAAGCATCGCAGTCAGCTTCTTCGGCAGAAATGCCGGAGCCTGGTGGTCGGGCGAACTGAACGGCCGGCCGGCGATGGGCTACGAGCGAAATCGCGGCCATACGGTGCTCTCCGCCACCGACCTCCAGACCACGTTCGAATGGTGCGACAAGCTCTCGGCGGACCGGACTTGCTGAGCCCCGCATGATGTCCCGGAGATTGCGGTGAGCAAAAGATGGCAGTCGCCATGAAACGAAAAGCGCAGCTCGGGTACGCCTTGTCGGCCGCATTTATTGGAGTAGTGCTAACGGTGGCTCCGGCCGACGTGCGCGCGGTGACGATCCTCGACTCGAAGATCGATTTTCAGGGTGCGGTGTCACTGAAGCTCGGCTCCGGACATGCGGACCTCTCCATCAAGAGCATCTACAATCAGGGCACCATGCCCTCGGGGTCGCTCCGGATCTCGCTGTGGGCGGCACGGGCTCCGAAGGCAGGCAACAGCCCGAATATTCAGGGATACAAGACGGCCGAGATCTATGCGCGGGACCTCTCCGGTGGGGCGGACGTGCTGGGGCCCAATCAATCGTTCGACGATCTCCAGCTTCAGCTGCGGTTTGAGCCGCCCGCCGACCGGGCCTACAACGCCTATTTGCTTGTGGTGGAAGAACGCTTCGCCAATTGCAGCCAACCGGACCACTATTGCGGCGACGCCTACGTCAATGTCGTGCCGGGTCAGTAGCGCGGTATCGGCGACGCAACGCTCCTGAACTGGCAGTCACTGCCGCCCGTTCTTCTCCGCAAGATAGCGTTTCAGGTAGTCCGCAAAGCGTCGGTCGTCGACGTTTCCCGACAGGCGGTAGGGAGCACCGTATCCATAGTCGAACCGGTAACGTCCGTCGCGCTCGATCGTGACAGTGCAGGTCGTCCAGTATGTCCCGCTCTGGGCATGCATATCGCGCTTGACGCGTTCGAGGCCGTCTTCTGCTGCATCGGACAGGCGAAAGTCGACACATTCATGACGACCGTCCCTTCGGCGCGCGACGGAGAACGCAATCGCGCTGGTGGCCTCGTCTGGCACATGAAGCAGCGTTTCGTAATTCACCACGATCTGCTCCCAGTCCCGGTCGCCCCAATCGCCGTCCATCACGTCAGAAACGCAATCGACGATGGCCTGGACGCTGTCGCGGCAGCTGTCTTCCGGATTGTTCATTGCCGTCTCCGCCTGTTCCGCACGGTCGGTCGCATCTGGTCGGGGTTGCCGTCGCTCGCATCAGATCTTCAGGCAATTGTTGTGAGACGACTGCGGCAAATTTTCTACGCTTCCTCTTGACGATCGGGGGCATGGCGGAGGTCCTGTGCGGGTCATAGGGTTTGGTCCGGGGAACCTCCATTGGGAGTGACGAACGGCGCGGCACCCATTATTCGTCGTGTACGGCTTGTCCTGACCGAAAGAGACCCAATGATCGCATCCCCTGTCATGATCAGGCGCCTGAGCCCTGCGGACGCTGCGCTCTATCGCGACATCCGCCTCGAGGCGCTGCGCTTGAGCCCTGAGGCATTCGGCAGTGCGTATGAGACGGAAAGCGCCCATCCCGTCGCCTGGTTTGCGGAGAGGCTCGCACGTGGCGCTGTGATGCTCGGAGCGTTCCGGGGTGGCGAACTCGCCGGCATCGTCGGCTTCGTCGCGGCCGATGGGCCGAAGCGGCAGCACAAGGGCGCGCTGGTCGGCATGTATGTGCGCCAGGCGGCCCGGCGCGGCGGTGTCGGCCGCCTTCTGGTCGAAGCCGCGCTCGAGCTCGCCGCGCAATCGGTCGAGCTGGTGCAACTCATCGTCGTGAAGGGCAACGAGCCTGCCGTTCGGCTCTACGAGAGCATGGGCTTTGTCGCGTATGGGCTGGAGCAGCACGCGCTGAAGATCGACGGCCGCTACTATGACGACATCCTGATGGCGAAGGATCTGGTCGGGCGCGGCTGACGCGCGCGATATGGCGACACAATTCCGGCATTCCAGTACGATAGGCGCATCCATTCGCACATTCGCTTGCTGCCGTCGCCCGGGGAAACTGCCATGCCGAAGATCGACCTGACAAGGGTGCCGGAACGCAAGGGGACCGGCTATCCGGCCGAGTTCGCCGCGCCATGCGCCGAGCGGGTGCGGCAGCGTGTTGGCGATGCCGGCGGGCTCGTCGACTTCGGCGTCAATCTGATGCGGCTGCCGCCCGGCAATTGGTCGAGCCAGCGCCACTGGCATTCGGACGAGGACGAATTCGTTTATGTACTCGCAGGCGAGGTGGTGCTGGTGGAGGACGGCGGCGAGGCGGTGCTGCGCGCCGGCGACTGCGCGACGTTTGCGAAAAACTCCGGCAACGGGCATCATATGATCAACAGGTCGCAGATGACGGCCACCTATCTCGAGGTCGGCTCGCGCTCGCGCGCCGATGTCATCACGTGCTCGGACATCGACATGATGAGTCCGAGCTCCGATGGTCGCTTTCTGCACAAGGACGGCAGGCCGTACTGACATGAGCGCGTCGAGGTGGATGCCGTGATGTTCTGGATCGCGAGTGTTGCGGGATTGGCGATCGCTTACCTCCTCGGTTCGACGCCGACAGGCTATCTGGCGGGCAAACTGCTCAGGGGCATCGACATCAGGGAGCATGGCTCCAGATCCACCGGCGCAACCAACGTGTTGCGGACCTTGGGCAAATGGCCTGCATTGGTGGTTCTCCTGATCGATGTGCTGAAAGGTGCGGGCGCGATTGTCTTTGCCGATTGGTTTTATCCCCGACTCACGACATGGCCGTCCTTCGCGCCGCCGGCGGGGGGGGACCTGCAAATCTGGCTGCCCTGGGCGGTCGGCCTGGCCGGACTGGCTGCGCTGCTGGGGCATGGCCGCTCGGTCTGGCTGAATTTTTCAGGCGGAAAATCGGCAGCCACCGGGCTCGGCGTGTTGCTGGCGTTGTCCTGGCCAGTGGCGTTGGGCGCTGCGGCCATCTTTGCTGCGACGCTGGCAATCTTCCGGATTGTCTCGCTTGGTTCGATGTTCGCGGCGTTGACGGCGATCGCCCTTATCTGCGGCTTGGAGCAGCCGTTGCCCTACCGGTTACTGGTGATTGCAGGCGGCATCTACGTGATCGCGCGCCACCGCGCCAACATTCAGCGGCTGCTGGCGGGGACGGAACCGCGCCTTGGGCAATCAGCCATTGCGGATGCCGCGGTGAAGCGCCAATCTTGAACCCATGCCGATCATCGGACGCTTGCCATGACGCAGTGGTATTTCGTTTGGGTCGAAGGTCTGCGTGGACCAGAGCCGCAGAAATGGTCGTCGGACGGGCTCGTGGGACAGCTTGGCCGTCAGGACGTGATCGTCCGTTTTTTCCCTGACCGATCGGGAAGCCGACCTCTCGCTCGACCAGCTGGCCAAGCGGCATCCTGTTCCGGAGTGACTGCGCTACGCTCGCGGTGGCGTCACACCACCAGCCGTCCTTCGCGCTCCGCGACCGTGATCTGCGCTTCGGTCCCCGAATTGAAATCGAGCCGATCGGCCTCGATACCGTCAGAGAAGATAACGCCGTTCTCCGGCATCAACGAGCGCACGTTGAGGTGCTGGGCGCGCTCGAGGCTGCCGCAGACAAGCGTCACCTGCGAGGTGCGGCTCGGAAACGGCTCGCGCACGGCAAAGCGCAGCGCGCCGGCGTCCCAGGCTTGCGGCAGATAGGGCGGGCTGTCGCCACCGCTCCCGAAGGCGCCGGCGATTGCGTGCGATCCGGTGACGATGCTCTTGAACCAGGCGGTCGAACCGAGGCCGGTCGCCACGATTAGGCCGCTCGACGACTGTCGCTCTTTCTGCTCGGCGAGCGCGATCTCGTAGACGGCCGACGTGTGCGTGCGCGCGCCGATGAAGAGGTCGTTGACCGCGTACAGCGTCTGGCCGTTGGTCAGCTCGGCCTTGGCCATCGTCACCGCCTTGTGGCCCCGCCTTTCGGCGGCGACTTCGCGCAGCAGGGCAGGGATGTCGCGCGGCACGAAGGGCAGCAGGATGCCGTCGTAGCGCTTGGCATCCGGATTGACGCCGATCAGCGGATGGCCGTCGAGATATTTCATCGTGTTGGCGACCACGCCGTCCTGGCCGAGCGCCACCACGATATCGGACGGGCCGAAGATGAAGTTCGGCAAGAAGCTCCGGTCGATGATCTGGTAGCGACCCCATTGCTCCAGCGCCTGCACGGTGACGCGGCGCTCGGCCTGGTAGACATCGTGCTCGCGCTGGTAGTCGGAGAAGTCGGCGCCGAGGTGCTCGACATAGAACCGGGCCTGCGCCGCCGTCAGGTATTTTGCGATCAGCTCCTCGAGCCGCGTCTTGCGGGTGACGAGGACGATCTTGCGGTCATTGTCGGCGGGCACGGGGAGCCTCCACTGCGGGCTTGTCCAGCAGCGTGTTGAGCAGATCGGGCGAGACGTTGAGCTGGCCGATCTTCTCGGCCTTCTCTGCGATGCCGCTGAAGGCCTGCGCGATCAGCTGTCCCGGCTGCATGCCGGCTGAGGCCAGCGCCTGGATCACGCGGGTGTCGACGCCCTCGAAGATCTTCATCAGCGCACCGACCCGATAGGCCTCGGCATCCGCCAGTGTGCGGGTGTTTTCGGCGTTGAGGCCGACGAAATCCTTGCGCCTGCTCTCCAGCGTGATGTCGGCGACCATGCCGGCCTCGCGCAGCTCGGCCTGCTTGGCCGCGACGCTGGCTTCGGCGTCCATCTGGGTCTCCCGGATCGAACGCTTCTTCTGCTCGACCGCGATCTCGGTGTCGAGTTCGCTCTCGCGGATGGCGCGTTCCTGCTCCACCGCAAAGTTGCGCCGTGCGAAGATGGCCTCGTCCGCGCTCTTGAGGATCGCCTCGCGCGCTTCGGCCTCCAGCGCCTTGGCGGTATCCGGTGTCGGCTTCACGCCGCGGATCGAGACGCCGAGGACTTCGAGGCCGAGGGAGGCGATATCGGCGCGGCCGCGCAGTCCGCTCTCGATCAGGCCGGCGATGCGGTCGGCGGCCTGCAGCGCTTCCTTCAGGGTGAGTTCCTTGACCGCCTGCTGCGCCAGCACCTCGACGGTCGCCAGGATCCGCTGCGGCAGCTTTTCCGGATCGTCGGATTCGTAGGTCTTGCCGTCGGCCTTGAGCGTGAAGTTGAGCATCGCGGCGGCCTTCTGCGGCTCGCTGATCCGGTAGGTGACATGGCCCTGAATGGTCAGCGCCTGAAAGTCGCGTGCGATCTGCTGGAAGATGAAGGCGGCGTCGCGGCTGCCGATCGGCACCGCGACCAGCGAGGTGACCGGCCCGTAGTAGAAGCCGGACAGGCCGGCGCCTTGCTGGGTCACCGCACCGCGGCGGTATTTCATGAGATAGGTGGTCGGCTGGGCCTTGATGAAGCGGAGACCGAACATGGCGTTGCACTCCTAGATAAGTGTGTCTGGACAACTAAGTTAGTTTGACTGTACAACTAAGTATGTTATTGTCAAGCCGGGACGTGAAAAGGTTCAGAGGAGGACGGGGAGAGCATGCAAGAGAAGCCGGAACTCGACTTTCCGCGGCCGTTGACGACGGTTGATGTCGTCATCTTCGCCATCAGGTCAGACGCGCTTCAGGTCCTGCTGGTTCAACGCCCGAAGGCGGAAAGCGAGCCGTTTCCAGGAGCTTGGGCGTTACCCGGCGGCTTCGTCGATATCGCCGGCGACCGCGACCTCGAAGCCTGCGCGGTGCGCAAGCTGAAGGCCAAGACCGGCGTCGTCAGTCCGTATCTGGAGCAGCTCGGCAGCTGGGGCAGCGCCACGAGAGATCCGCGCGGCTGGTCTGCGACGCATGCCTACTTCGCATTGCTGCCGGAGCACGCTGCCGGCGGTGCGTTGGCCGCGGATGCGCAGTGGTTCGCGGTCGAGGGCGAGAAGGCGAGGCCGAAGCTTGCCTTCGACCATGCCGAGATCCTGCAGGCGGCCGTGCTGCGTTTGCGCAACAAGGTCGAATACACCTCGCTGCCGGCCTATCTGATGCCACAGGAATTCACGCTGCCGGAACTGCAGCGCACCTACGAGATCGTGCTCGATCGTCCGCTGGAGAAGAGCGCGTTCCGCACCCGCATGCTCGCGGCCGACCTGATCGAGCCGGTCGCGAAGATGCGCAAGGGGCCGAACCGGCCGGCGCAGCTCTATCGGCTGAAGAAGGCCAAGGCGCCGGTGTTCTTCACGCGGACATTCAATCCGCCGGGGTGACGCCGGTCGGGGGCGCGCCCGCGTCACGGCGCGCAGGATCGCTGCAATCCAGACAATTTGAAGCAATCCGTGACGGCAAATTTAATGCGCCTGCGTCAGATCGTTCAACCTGGAATAGTGGAGTGCGAAATGCGGTTGCGGTTGGTTCGCCTTCTGGGCGCTTCGGCGATGTGTCTCGGCGTTTTCTCTGCGCCGGCCAGCGCCAATTCGGAATGGATCATCAACAGGATGGGCGGCGCGATGCGTGCGGACGTGACCTGGGAGCAGGTCAGGTCGCAGATGCTGGCCGCGTTCTATCAGAGCAATCCGGACGAGCGCGGGGTCACCGCGCAAGGCATCGACGATTTGCGCAAGATCGCGGCCGCGCAGCGCCGATTGCAGGTCATTACACAGGTGCTGGCTTACGATCTCGATGGTGACGGAGCGGTCACCAAGGCAGAGGTCGTCGCGGTGATGCAGCCGCGGGCGCGGCAAATGATCCACGCCAACGGGGTGCAGCTCGAGCCAACGCCGGAGCAGGTTCGTCTGCAGCTCGAGAGGCTTGTCAGCGAGGCGCTCAAGCTGGATGCCGACCAGGATGGCGTCATCAGCGCCGCTGAAATCCGGCAAGAAGGCCAGCGACAGGCCGATCAGGCCAGCGTCAGCTGGCAGCAAGGCGCGACCCAGTACGTCCCGATGACGCTCGATGCGAACGGAGATGGCGCCGTCTCGCTCGCCGAATACGAGGCGGCCGTGCGCGAGCAATTTGCCGCGATTGACCAGGATCGCGATGGCCGCATATCCGCCAGCGAATTCGCGGATTTCGGCAAGCGCCTGAATGAGGCCCGACAGGCGGCGCAGCGCGCGCGTGAGATCCAGCTCCGGAAGCAGCAACTGCAAACCGCCGTGGCGGGGTGCGATGTGCCCGCCGTCCCGCGCGAGGTGCGTCTCATTCTTCTGGGGGCGCAGGAGGGCAAGGCGCTGTCGAACGCCTGGGTCGGCAACCAGGACCGGGTCACCTACGTGACGACCGTCGAGATCGCGCCCGGACCCGAACCGATCTATCTCGCGCTGGCGAGTGGCGGCGCGATGATCTGGGATATCGTCGGAGCGACCGAACGCATCGCCGGCGTCGTGGCCGATGCCGACGCGACCGTCGACAAGTCGGGTGACGCGCGTCTGCAGCGGTTCGCGGCCGCAGGCGGTGCAGGACCGCAGCGCGGCGGCAAGCCGCTTGTCGGCATCATGGGCGTGCCGCGCGAAAAGGTCCACTTCACCGCACACGCCGGATGTCTTGTGCCGGCGACCGACGCAACGATGAAGGATGGTCGCGCCGAGGAGATCGCGTCGTTGCTGCTCGGGCGCGCCGTGGATGAGACCGGCGGCGAGCAGAGCGCGGGGACTTTCCGTGTCCCGGCGGCGCGGCATTTTCCGGATCGGCCGGTTCGCAACGCGATCCAGTTGCCGACGGAAGGCCTTGGCGAATTGTTGTGGCGCGACCTGCGGGTGGATTACCCGGCCGGAATTGCGCAGATCGACGTCGAGGCGGTCGTCTCGGCGCATCCGGTCAACCACTATTCCGTCTTGCCGGGCCGCGCCGGTCTGGCGGAATTGGTCGACACCGGCGCGCTCATGGTCACCGGGATGAGCCGCGGCGTTCGGATCAACGATGGCGACTTCAAGCCGTTCACCGTGCCGGACAAGTTCAGGATTTCCAAGAAGCTCAGGCTTCCTGCCGGCGCACGCGGGACCTTCACCTTGCCGTCCCAGGTGCCGCCGCCCGACGGCGATCTGAGCGCGACCTGCGTGCTGTCGGAACCGGAGATGAAGCCGATCAGCGGATCGCGCACGAATTGCAGCTAGGTTTTCGGGTGGAGTAACTGCCGGTTCGGGTGAAGAAAGCGCGTCAAACCGAAAGATCGAAGCCGGGCGTCGCGACATCGGAGAGGAACGAGGCGAGGAGCATCTTGCCGACCACGTGCTTGGCCGCCGGCGTGCCGACCTTGAGTCGGCCGATGCGGGTAGCCTCCGCGAGTTCGGCAAGCGTCGGCGCCGCGAGGCTCGTGTCGGGTGTGGCGCGCGGCGCCGTCGCGGATGCGCTGAACAGCACGCCGGCATAGTAGAGCCGGGTCAGGGCGCGGACATGCGCGAGCCGGGCCCGGAGCGCGTCATCCAGCGGGCGGCCGAGCCAGGCGCGATGCAGAATGTCTTCCAGCTCAGGCGTTCGTGCGATGCTGCCGCCGACGATTGCAAGATCGACCAGCGGATCGGTGCGGTAAGCGGACTCCCAGTCGATCATCCAGAGCCTGTTGCCGTCGAACAGGATGTTAGCGGGCAGCGGGTCGTTGTGGCTCGAAACCGAATTCGCTTCGTCCCAGACATAGGTCGCGCGGATATGCGCAAGATGTTCGTTGCACCGGTCGAGCACGCCGGGCGCAAACAGGCCGGTGCGACAGACATGGGCCCAGAGGCGGGCCACGATGTCCGGGTAGCGCACGAAGGACGGAAAGGTCGGCGTTGCCTGCAGCCTCGCCAGCAATTCGCCGAGTACCTTCGCCAGCGCCGGCAGGCCGCCGGGATAGAGGCCGAGCGGTTTTCGGGAGATAAAGTCCATCACGACGATGCGCGATGTCTCGTCGACAAAATAGAGTCGCGGCGCGATACCGGCGTCAGCGGCAATCCTGAGTGAAACATATTGATACGGATTGCGCAGCGGGCTCGGCACGCCTTCGATTCGTAGCAAATAATTCTCGCCGCTCGCATCGATTCTGAACAGACGCGCCGACGTGGCGCCGCCGGAGACAGGTGTGACGGAGTCGATCGTTGTCGCGCCGATCACCTCACGCAGTGCGGCATGCGCTGCATCGCGCTCGAGCGGCGGGAGTGTATCGAGATCACTCATGCGCAAAAAGTTAGCATGACGGCTATGCGTGCCGAAACTGCAATGAAACCCGGTTCCCGATCTTCAATCACTGGATGCGCGCGATGAAGCATGAAACAATGCCGCAAAAATCATGTCGGGAGAAAACTTGATGTCGTTCGAGCGGGGGTTGCATCGCGCCGTTGCGTGCAGGATCGCTAAGTGCAGTTCGTGGATTGCGTTGCCATTATTCTGCCTGATCAGCACGTTCGGAGTGATGCATAACGCCGTCGCGAACGAATCCCTGGCGATTGTGGATGCGCGCGTACCGGCGATCGACAATGCGGGCGGGGACCTTCCCTTGACGATGACGATCAAGAACGAGGCCGACAGCGCCGATGCGCTGCTTCGTGTCCGCTGCCCGGTCGCGAATTTTTCCGAGCGCCACATCGTCGATCGCGGCGAAGGCGCACCCGCCATGCGATCGATATCCAATATACCAATCCCGCCCAAAGCGACGCTCGAGCTGAAGCGCGACAGCTATCACGTCATGCTGTTGCAGATGCGCCAGGCGCTCGCGCCCGGCGAGACATTCAAATGCGCGGTCGTTTTTCAGAAAGCAGGCACCATCGAGACGGAGGTACAGGTCCAGAAGTGACCCAAAACAGATGACCAAAGACAAGTGACCAACGAAGGCGGCGGGTGGCACAGCCAATCGCCGGGACTCAAGGCTTCTCGCGCGATCGCCCGTGTGTGACGGGCGGTTCGATCAATGAAGAATGCTGGATCCGGAGGAAATGAACTGATGACAAGGTTGAATTGGGTAAAATCTCACATGCTCGCGGCGGCAGTAGCATCCGCCGCGACCTTCGCGGGCTCGTTCGCGCTCGCGGACGACGTCAACCAGGACCGCCTGCTCAACGCTGACAAGGAAGCAGGCAACTGGCTGCACCACCACAAGAACTATTCGGCGACCCGCTTCTCGTCGCTGGCGGATATCAACAAGGACAACGTCAAGAACCTGAAGGTCGCCTGGACCATGCATCTCGGCGGAGTCGAGGGCGGCGGAATCTGGGGGCATGGCGGCCTGGAGGGAACCCCGATCGTCGAGAACGGCTTCATGTACGTCACCGACGGCTGGGGCTCGGTCTACAAGATCGATGCGCATGGCGGCAAAGGCGTGCTGGTCTGGAAGATGGATCCCAAGACCGACCACGACTGGGCCGGCGCGGTCGCCTGCTGCGGCGTCGACAACCGCGGCGTCGCGTTGTGGTACAACCTCGTCATCTCGCACACGCTTGACGGCCGCCTGATCGCGACCAACAAGGAGACCGGGCAGGTCGCCTGGCAGCGTCAGGTCGCCGATCCCGACAAAGGCGAGGTGATCACCGGCGCTCCGCTGATCGTCAAGGACAAGGCGATATCAGGCGTGGCTGGTGCTGAATACGGCATTCGCGGCTGGATCGCTGCGACCGACCTGAACAGCCAGAAGGAAGTGTGGCGCACACACACCATTCCGGGCAAGGACGAGCCGGGGCACGAGACCTGGAAGGACGACAAGAACGCCAAGGCCAGCGGTGGCGGTTCGACTTGGGTCACCGGCAGCTTCGACCCTTCGACCAACACCATCGTCTGGGGCGTCGGCAATCCCGGACCGGACTGGGACAATGAATATCGTCCCGGCGACAACCTCTACACCGACTCGTCGCTCGGTCTCGATGCCGACACCGGCAAGATCAAGTGGCACTACCAGCACACGCCGAACGATCCCTTCGACTATGACAGCGTGGCGGAGAACGTGCTGGTCGACGTCCCCGGTCCGAACAACTCGACGCTGAAGCTCGCGCTCGAGGCCGACCGCAACGGCTTTGCCTATGCGATCGATCGCAACAGCGGCAAGTTCATCTGGGGTCTGCCCTTCGTCAAGAAGGTAACCTGGACCAAGGGGCTCGATCCCGAGTCCGGCAAGCCGGTGGAGTACGATCCGAAGCAGGGCGTGCAGAAGTACAACGCGTCGGTCACACCGAGCCGCACCAACAAAGAAACGGATATCTGCCCCGGCAACATGGGCGGCAAGAACTGGCCGCCGACCGCGTATAATCCGAACCTGAAGCTCTGGTACATTCCCGTCATCGAGAGCTGCAACCACATCAAGGTCGAGGAGATGACGTCGGACAAGGTCAAGGCGCGCGAGTTCTTCACCGGCGGCGGGCCGAGCCAGAACGTCAAGATCACCGGCAGCGTGACCGCGATCGACGTCACCACCGGCAAGGTGGCAGGGAAGGCGGAGACGCAGTTCCCGAACCTCGGCGGTATCCTGGCAACACCCGACCTCGTGTTCTCCGGACAACCGTCCGGCGAGGTGATCGCCTATGACGCGAAATCGCTGCAGCAACTCTGGCAGTTCAACACCGGCGGTGGCGTCAACGCGCCCCCGATGACGTTCTCGGTGGACGGCAAGCAGTACATCGCGATCCTGGTCGGTCTCGGCGGTGCCTGGGACAAGTGGTTCATCGATGCCACGCCCGAGCTGAAGCGGATGCAGCCGGGCTCGATGCTCTACGTGTTCGCGCTCTGACATCGCAAGCGCGGGAGGCTTCCGTGAGGGGCCTCCCGCGTTCGATTTGGCCGAATGAAATAATACAAGAAACAAAAGCAAATGAAGCAAACACGGCTGATTGGTGCGTGGCTCGGCTGCGCGCTGGTGATGGGATTTGGCGCGGCGCATGCGCAGTCGGCGAGCGATCCGACCGATGCGGGCAAGGCGGTGTTCAAGCGCGGCAATTGCATGGGCTGCCACAAATGGCACGGCAACGGCGGCGGCGGCTATGGCGGCGACGCGCTGTCGCTGCGCAAGACCGACCTGACGCGGGAACAGATCATCGAAACCGTGACCTGCGGTCGGCCGGGCACCGGCATGCCGTTCTTCGTGCGCGGCTCCTATGACAACACGAAATGCTACGAGATGAGCCGGCAGGATGTCGCGGACCGCATGCCGCCCGAGGCGAACGTGTTCCTGCGGCCGAACGAGGTCGAGGCTGTCGCCGATTATGTGCTCGCCCACGTCAAGGGCAAGGGTGAGCCGAACTATGACGAATGCATCGCCTTCTTCGGCGACGGCTCGCGCGTCTGCAACATCTACAAGGAGGCCGGCCACGCGGCCGCGCCGTCCGACCCAAGCGAGAAGGCAAAGCCATGAGCAAGCAGAGATCGGCGATTCGCGGGTTGGTCTTCGCCGCCACGATCATGGCGGCCGTACCGGCGATGGCGACCGCGGGCGACCTGCGCGACATCAATGTCGGCATGGCGATCACGAGCGTGCCCGACGCGGGATACATCAACCTGACCTGCGCCGGAGAGAAGGCCACCCACAGATTGGCGGAATGGGCGCAGTGGTCGAGCTGCCCGGAAGGGCCGGATCAGTTGCGCGGCATCCGTTTCGAGTATGATCGTGAGACTGCGCGCGAAGGCACCATGGTCGGCGGCCATCCGGCGATCCTGACCGTGATGATCGACAAGGACGCCAAGATCGCGGCGCTGACCATCGAGACCGATCCGAAGGCGCGGCTCTATCTGCGCAAGAAGGCCTTCCTGCTCGGCCTGCAGGCCAAGTCGCGCTACGGCGAGGACGGCTGGAGCTGCGCGGAGGCGAAGCCGGGCACCGACAAGCAGGAGGTCGGCGGGGTATTCGTCGACGAGACGTGCAGCAAGACCACCGATGGCCGGACCGTGGAGATCGAGCGGCATCTCTATCGTGAGCCGAACAAGGAGCTCAAGGACATGACCGACGAGACCCGGATCACGATTCGCCGCGCCGGGTCCTGACGTCGACCTCACGCATCCCCGATCTCAGGTCTCGATCGGTGGCGCGTCGATGTCGATCTGCGGCAACAGGCCGGGCGACTGCCGCTCGACCAGCTCGCGCATCTTTCCGATGATCGCCTTGCCTTCCGCCGAGATGATTGAGCTCGGGCCTGCGACGGTGATGACAAGCGGAGGCGTCTGGTCGGCCTCGGTCAGCCGCATCGCAATCGCGCTCAGGCCGGGCGTTCCCATGTCGCGCGTATAGGCGAATCCCTGCTGGCGGATCGTCGCCAGCGCATGCTGGATGTCGGGGAAGCGGACGGCGGAGGATGGCGCTTCTTCGGCGTTGATCCGCTGCACGATCCGCCGCGCATCCTCGTCGTTCATCAGGCTGAGAAACACCCGGCCCGGGGTCGAGTGGGTCAGGAGCCGCCGCGCGCCGGGTTCGAGGTAATAGCGCACTGGTGTCGTGCCCTGCAGCACGCGGATATACTGGCTGTAGAGCCGGTTGCGCGCCACCACGAAGGTGGTCAGCCGCGTCGCCTCGTGCAACTCGCGCGTGATCGCATCGAGTGTCGCTCCCGGCAATGTCTGGCTCTTGAGCCAGCCGCCGAGCAGGGCGACGCGGACCGTCGGCACGTAGCTACGCGCCGTCCGGTCGTGGTCGAGATAGCCGAGCTCGACGAGGCTCTTCAGCAGCGCCGACGTGCTCGACGGCGGATAGTTCAGCCGGCGCGCGATCTCGGTCATGGCCGCGGGCCGTTCGATCTCGGCAAAATACTCGAAGATGCGCAGCACGCGATGCGCGGACTTGACGACCGACGGATCGGGGCTGCCGTCGGCGGCGCGGAACAACTCGTCATGCCGGTTGGCCTCGATCACCATTGCCGCGGGATCGTCGGGTTGCGTGCGAACGCGGTCGGCGACGATGCGCCGTCGGCCGCGCCGGGACGGGGGCTGGGTATCGGAGCGAACGCCCTTCATCTTCTTGCCGCTCGTGTCCTCGAACACAGCGCAGGCCTGGTGCGCTGCAACATTCATTGTCGCCTTCTGCTGCCGAATGTGCAGCGAAACCAACGGAGGTCAAGAGTCCGCGGTGCAGCATGGCTTGCCGTACGGTCCGCGCGCGGACGGCATTTCCTTCACGTATCTGAAATTATTCTCGTGCGGGCGTCCGCCGATGGACATCGCCGCGATCGTTCCCGATGTTGCAGGCGAAGTTTGAACACCGATGACTTCGCGCACGCCGGCAAGGCTGCTGCGACGTGATCCCAACAGGAGATCCCCGATGCAGATGAGCGCGCGCGACCTTCGCGGCCCCGACGATGCCGGCGTGCCGGCCGATTCGGCCCGCCACATCTCACATGATTGCGCGGGCCTCAACTTCTATGATCTCGACCGCGGGCTCCGCGGCCTTCTGGGGCTCTATCTGGCGCGCGAGGATCGCGAACGGCTGGAGCCGCACTTCGAGCGTATTGGCGAACTGGCGGGCGGCAGGCTCGACCGACTGGCACGGGTCGCCGACAAGCATGCGCCGGTGCTCAATCCGAGGGACGCCTACGGCCGCGACGAGGACTGGATCGACTATCATCCGGCCTATCGCGAGATGGAGGCGATCGCCTTCGGGGATTTTCAGTTTCATGCCATGAGCCATCGCGCCGGCGTGCTCGGCATGGATCGGCCGCTGCCGGCCGTGGCCAAATACGTGTTTCAGTATCTGTTCGTGCAGTCCGAGTTCGGGCTGATGTGCCCGATCAGCGTCACCGACACCTCGACGCATCTGATCCGCAAATTCGGCTCGGACGAGCTCAAGGCCTATCTGCTGCCGAAAATGCTGTCGGACGATATGGCGACGCTGTGGAAGGGCACGCAGTTCATGACCGAGCGCGCCGGCGGCTCCGACGTCGGCGCGGTCGAAACCGTTGCGCGCCGCGATGGCGACGTCTGGCGTCTGACCGGCGACAAATGGTTCTGCTCGCACGCCGATGCCGACGTCGCGCTGATGCTGGCGCGGCCTGAGGGCGCACCCGCAGGCACAAAGGGGCTCGCGCTGTTCGCGCTGCCGCGCCGCCTCAAGGACGGCCGGCGCAACAGCTACCGGATCGTCCGCCTCAAGGACAAGCTCGGCACCAAGTCGATGGCATCCGGCGAGATCCGGCTCGACAATGCGGTTGCCTATCTCGTCGGCGATCCGACGCAGGGGCTCAAGCAGATGATGGAGCAGGTCAACCTCTCGCGCCTGTCGCACGGCGTGCGTGCCGCCGCGATGATGCGGCGCTGTGTCAACGAAGCCGTGGTCAGCGCCTCATCGCGCGCGGCGTTTGGCCGGCGCGTGATGGATTTCCCGCTGCTGCGCCGGCAGCTGATGAAGCTGATCGTGCCGACCGAGCAGGCGCTATCGATGTTGCTGGTGGCGGCGCGCGCGATGGACGATGCCAATGCCGGCTCGGCGCAGGCGAGGGACCTGCTGCGCATCCTGACGCCGCTGTTGAAGTACCGCGCCTGCCGCGACAACATTCCGGTCGCCACCGGCGCGATGGAGGTACGCGGCGGCAACGGCTACATCGAGGAATGGGTGCAGCCGCGGCTGGTGCGCGACGCCCATGTCGGCGTGCTCTGGGAAGGCACCAGCAACATCAACGCGCTCGACATCATCTCGCGCGCCGTCGGCAAGAGCGGCGCGCACCGGGCGCTTGCGACGGCGTTGCAGGCGCGCCTCGAGGAGGCGAAGGCGTTGCCCGAGCCGTACCGCAAGCGGCTTCGCACCGCGCTCGACCGCTCGATCGCCTTTGCCGAGCAGGTCGCGGCCGATCCCGGCTCGGAGCACACTGCGCGGCTGGCGGCGAGCGCGCTCTACCATGCGGCATCGGCGATCATGCTCGCCTGGGAAGGATGCCAGGCGGAAGTCGATCCGCGGCGGCTGCTGCTGTCGCGGTTCGTGCTCGAGCATCGCCTGACCGCCAAGGACCCGCTGGCCCCGGCCGACGATGCTTGGGAGCGCGATGCCATCGCGCTGGTGCTCGGTGATGCGCCCGTCACGTTCGCTGCGGCGGCCGGGCTCCTGACGGCCTGACCGCAACAGACCAAGAACGCCGAGGGGGAGGTTTCCATGCGATCGATTGCGGCCGTGCTTGCGGCAGTCTTTTGTCTCGCTGCGGTCGGGTCCGCGCGCGCACAAATCTCCGGCGACGTGGTGCGCATCGGCGTCATCAACGATATGTCGGGACTCTACTCCGACCTCGGGGGCGAGGGCTCGGTGGAAGCGGCCCGCCTCGCGATCGAGGATTTTGGCCCGACCGTGCTTGGAAAGAAGGTCGAGCTGGTGTCGGCTGACCATCAGAACAAGCCCGATGTCGCCTCCGGCATCGTGCGTCGCTGGATCGACGAGAACGGTGTCGACATGATTGCCGACGGCGGCAATTCGGCGACCGCGCTGGCCATTCAGGGCATCACCCGCGACAAGAAGCGCATCTTTGTGATTTCCGGGCCCGGCAGTTCCGATCTGACCGGAAAGCAGTGCTCGCCATATGGGTTTCATTTCACCTACAGCACCTACGCCGAAGCCTCAGCCGTCACCAAGGCGATGCTGAAGCAGGGCGCGGATACGTGGTTCTTCCTGACCGCGGACTACGCCTTCGGTCATGCACTGGAGCGTGACGCATCAAGCTTCATCACGGCTGCGGGCAGCAAGGTCGTTGGCTCGGTTCGTCATCCGCTCGGCGCCTCGGACCTGTCGTCATTCCTGCTTCAGGCCCAGAATTCGAAGGCGAAGGTCATTGCATTGGCGAATGCGGGCGGCGATACCGTCAACAGCCTGAAGCAGGCTGCGGAGTTTGGTATCGGGAAATCCGCCAACCAGAGCATTGTCGCTCTCCTGATGTTGATCACGGACGTGCATTCGCTTGGCCTTCAGGCGGCGCAGGGCATCATCTACGCGACGTCGTTCTCATGGACCCAGAACGAGGCGACCCGCGCCTTCGGTCATCGCTTCATGGCGCGGCGACACGGGCAGGCGCCGACCATGATCCAGGCCGGCGTCTACAGCGGAGTGATGCATTATCTGAAGGCGGTGCAGGCGGCCGGGACCGACGATGCCGACGCCGTTGCCGTGGCGATGCGCAAGCTTCCGGTCAACGATTTCATGACGCAGAACGCGGGGATCCGCGAAGATGGACAGGTCATGCGCTCCATGTATCTCGTTCAGGCCAAATCGCCATCCGAATCGCGCGAGCCGTGGGACTATGAAAAGGTGATCGCGACGATTTCGCCGGACGAAGCCTGGCGGCCGCTCGCCGAAGGCGGCTGTCCGCTGGTTCAGCAGAAAGCCCGGTGAGGTTTGCGGTCGCCGCCTTAATGCCGCGCCAGCAGCACCACGATGACCAGGGCCAGGATGGCACACAGCACCTTCCAGAAGGTCACGGGATCGCGGTCGTGCAGCGATCTGCGGGTCGTCACGGCGGGGCCGGCCCAGGTCGCGCCGTTTTCCAGCTCGTGCGCGAACTCGATGGCGTCGCCGAAGCGTTGCGCGGGCTCGACGCTGAGCGCCTTGCCGATCACGGCATCGAGCCAGGCCGGCAGGTCCGGCCGATAACGTGACAGCGGCGCCGGCTTGCCGAAGCGGGGCCGCGAGAACGGCTCGATCTCGCCGAACGGATAGTTCGCGGTGAACATCCGATAGACCGTGACGCCGAGCGCGAACAGGTCGGAGGCCTCGTCGCCGGCCTTGCCGCCGAACAGTTCGGGCGCCATGTAGCTCGCGGTGCCCGGAATGTCCTCGGCGGGAAAATCCTCCAGCAAAGGCACGCGCGCGACGCCGAGGTCGACGAGCCGCAATCCGCCGTCCTTCGCGAGGATCACGTTGTCGGGCTTGATGTCGCGGTGGATGATGCCGGCGCGGTGCAGCGCCGTGACCGCGCGCACCAGCTTGGTTGCGATTGCGATGCCCTCGGTGAGCGACAGCCGCGGCGCACGGTTCAGCCGCTGCTCCAGCGTCTCACCCTCGTAGAGCGGCATCGCCGAATAGAGCCGGGTCTGCCGCTCCGCCGGCACTTCGATGATCTCACCGATCCACAGGCTGCGCACGCGCGCGGCAACCCACGCCTCGCGCACGAAGGCGAGGCGATAAGAGCCTTCGCTTGCGACCCGCGGATGCGGAAACTTGAGCACCACCTCGCGGCCGGCCCGCTTGTCGGTCGCCTTGAACAGGCGGCTGTAGCGTCCGTCGGACAGTACGTCGCCAAGTGCGAAATCGTCGATCGTGTCGCCGGTTTCCGGCAGATCGAGAATCGGCAGCGTTGCGATCGCGTGGGTGAGATCGTCGCGATCCGCCGGCGGCAGGTCGACGACGTCGAGCACCAGCGCCGTCGTGTTGTCGCTGCTGCCGGCCGCGAGCGCGGCATCGACGATGCTGCGCGCCGATTCGTCGGGCGGCGTGCGTTCTTCCAGGAGCAGCTGCAGGCGGGAATCGGCGAGCGCGCCATGAACCCCGTCGCTGCAGATCAGGAGACGATCATGCTGCCGCAGCCCGACGGAGGTATAGTCGAAGCGGGCGAACTCCTCGAAGCCGATGGCGCGGTTGAGCATGTGGGCGAGGTCGCCGCGGCCGGCGATGTGATCCTGGGTCAGGCGCTCCAGCCGTCCCTCGCTCAGGCGATAGGCGCGGGTGTCGCCGATATGGATCACATGGCATTGCCGTCGTGACAGGATAATCGAGGAGAACGCGCAGGCCATGCCGCTGCGCGCGGCATCGACGCGGGCCTGGCCGTAGATCCAGCTGTTCGCGGCCTCCAGCGCCCGCGCGGCGCGGCGGCGGACGCCGAGCGTCTCGGGCAGTGAGTAATAGGCGTCGATGAAGCTGCGGACAGCAGTCTCCGCGGCCTCGCGGCCGCCCTTGTGGCCTCCGACGCCGTCGGCAACCGCGGCCACCACGTCGCGGTGAAGCGTGCCCGGCTGGCCGAGACAAGCCGCCACATAGTCCTCATTGGCGGCGCGCTTGCCGGTCTCGCTGGCAAAGCCTACGCGAACGCCGAGATCCCTTTGCAGGTCTCGCAGCAAATGTCGTTGCGCGCCGTTCGCCACGTCCGAGCCCGTCCTCTCCAGAGGGAGCCGTCAGACGCGCGCTCCCGACACCGCGCCCCAGGTGGTGCGCCAGCGGACCTTGACCATCGCAAGTCCGATGAAGCCAAGCAACGCCAGCGCGCCGAAGAACAGGAAGCCGGCGCCGAAGCCGCCAGTCATGCCCTTGGCGTAGCCGAGCGCCTGCGCCAGGAAGAAGCCGCCGACGCCGCCGGCGCAGCCGACAAGCCCGGTCATCAAGCCGATCTCGTGGCGGAAGCGCAGCGGGATCAGCTGGAATACCGCGCCATTGCC
This sequence comes from Bradyrhizobium oropedii, assembly GCF_020889685.1. Lineage (GTDB taxonomy): Bacteria > Pseudomonadota > Alphaproteobacteria > Rhizobiales > Xanthobacteraceae > Bradyrhizobium > Bradyrhizobium oropedii. The sequence goes on along the minus strand of NZ_JACMYO010000003.1, from coordinate 84,547 downwards.
CATGCCGAGCGCCAGCACGCCGATCGAGAACAGCAGCACCGAGACCCAGGCGATCCGCGGCAGCTCGGTCAATGCCCAGCCGCTCGCTGCCGGCGCAGTCGGGCCCTCCGGCATGAAGGCGATCACGAGATAGGCGGCGACAACAACGCCGAACAGGATCGACAGCGAACGGATGCCGCCGATGCGGTCGGCGATCATGCCGCCGACGGGGCGGAATCCCGAGCCGAACGCGACGATCAGCGCGACCAGCATGCCGGCCGCCACGCCCGAGACATGATACTGCACGGTGAAATAGAGCGGCAGCGCGTTGGCGAGGCCGACGAAGCCGCCGAAGGTGATGAAGTAGAAGAACATGAACCAGCGGCTGTCGGAATCCTTCAGCAGCGCGCCATAGGCCTTCAGCGAGATCTTCTTGCGCTCGCCCGGCGCGTCCTTGGCCGCGAACGCGTAATAGGCGAGCACCATCAGCATCGGAATCAAGAGGCATCCGAACACGGCCTGCCAGCCCCAATGTTCGGCGATGCTCGGTGCGAGCAGCGTGTCGAGCACGACACCCATATTGCCGGCACCGGCAATTCCCATGACCACGCCCTGATATTGCGGCGGGTACCAGCGGCTGGCCTGGGGCAAGGCGACCGCGAACGAGGCGCCGCCGACGCCGAGCGCAAGCCCGAACAGCTCGATCGCGAGTTTGCTGGTCAACCCGAAATGCCACACCGACGCGGTCGCGGCGATGACGACGAGCTGGGCGATGATGCCGGTGCGCTTGGCGCCGATGATGTCGGCCAGAATGCCCATCGGCACGCGCAACAGCGCCCCGGCGAGCACGGGGATGGCGACAAGGGTGAACTTCTCGTTCACGGCCAGATTCATGTCGCGCGCGATGTAGACGATCAGCGGTCCGAGCGCGACCCACGCCATGAAACTGATGTCGAAGTACAGGAACGCAGCGAGCAGGGTCGGCCAGTGACCTGCCTTCTTGAACTCGGCTAGCTTCATCGCAAGCATCTCGCGGTGATGCGGCGGAGACAGCCGCACACGTGCGGTCATCTCGGGCGCAGATGAATCGAATGTGGGTGAATGCGTAAGCGCGCTCGCCGTTGAGGCGCACTCCGTCAAGAGTTCAGGTCAGCAATTTGCGTGCCATCGAATCGATCGCGTCGCTTTGCCTTGCACTCGCAAGACGTTGCCGCGAGATCGCGAACCGAGTCCGGCGATCGGAATGGGCGTGGCTTGCAGCAAGCGCCGCCGCGCAAACGCGCACGCTGATGCTTTCTTGTGCGATGCGTCGTCGGCACGCGATGGCGCATCAATGGCGGATTCGCGATCGCCGTGGCGCTGAGTGATGCTGTGATGCACAAGAGATCATCGGCGTGGCTAAAAATTCGGCCAGCCGGCGTGCGGCGTGCTGCCCGGCTGGTTTGAGATTGCCGAAAACTCATTGATTTCACAGTCAGATTCGTTCGCCGCGAGTTGGCACGCGTTTTGAATCCGAATCGGTGACGGAACATCGGTCGTCATCGAAGACGGTCTGCGCCCGCGGCTGGGCTTCCTGCAACTCCAAACCTTTATCGGTGCCCATCAACGACGCACACCGCGTCGCTGGATAGCGCCGTCGGAATTGAAAGGCAGACCATGCTCGACAAAGTGACCAAGCAGAAGCTCGTGGTGATCGGCAACGGGATGGCCGGCATCCGCACGGTAGAGGCGCTGCTCGAGCGCGCCCCCGATCTCTACGACATCACGGTGTTCGGTTCCGAGCCCTACGGCAATTACAACCGCATCCTGCTGTCGCCGGTGCTCGCCGGCGAAAAGACCGTCGACGACATCATGCTCAACACCGTCGATTGGTACGAAGACAACAACATTGCGCTGCGCAAGGGCGAGACGATCTCGATGATCGATCGCCGGACCTGCGAAGTCGTCACCGATGCCGGCGACCGCGTTCCGTACGACCGCCTGCTGATCGCGACCGGCTCAAACCCGATCATGCTGCCGCTGCCGGGCAAGGAGCTGCCGGGCGTGATCGGCTTCCGCGACATCTATGATGTCGATCGCATGATCAAGGCCTCGACCGATTATCGCAACGCGGTCGTGATTGGCGGCGGCCTGCTGGGCCTCGAAGCCGCCAACGGGCTGATGAAGCGCGGCATGAACGTCACCGTCGTGCATCTGCTCGACACCCTGATGGAGCGTCAGCTCGATCCGGTGGCCGGTGGTCTCTTGCGTAAGTCGCTGGAAGAGCGCGGCATGGTGTTCAAGATGCCGGCGCAGACCCAGGCGATCCTCGGCGAGGATCGCGTCACCGGCGCGCGCTTCGGCGACGGCACCGAGCTGGCGGCCGATCTCGTGGTAATGGCGGTCGGCATCCGCCCGAACTTCGAGCTCGCCAAGAAGGCCGGGCTCCACTGCGAGCGCGGCGTCGTCGTCTCCGACACCATGCAGACCTATGACGGCCGCATCTATGCAGTCGGCGAATGCGTGCAGCACCGCCGCCAGACCTACGGCCTCGTCGCGCCGCTGTTCGACCAGGCCAAGGTCTGCGCCAACCATCTCGCGATGAAGGGCTTCGCCACCTATGACGGCTCGGTCACCTCGACCAAGCTGAAGGTCACCGGCATCGACCTGTTCTCGGCCGGCGACTTCGCGCCGGGGCCGGACAAGGAGGAAATCGTGCTGCAGGATGCCAATCGCGGCGTCTACAAGCGCATCATCCTGAAGGACAAGAAGATCGTCGGTGCCGTGCTCTATGGCGACACTATCGACGGCCCCTGGTACTTCCAGCATTTGCGTGACGGCACCGACGTTTCGCATATGCGCGAGCGCCTGGTGTTCGGCGCGGCCAATCTCGGTGAGGGCGGCGTCAGCGGCCAGAACTCGGTTGCCGCGATGAGCGACGAGACCGAGATCTGCGGCTGCAACGGCGTCTGCAAGGGTGCGATCGTCAAGGCGATCTCTGAGAAGAAGCTGTTCACGCTCGACGACGTCCGCGCCCATACCAAGGCGTCATCGTCCTGCGGCTCCTGCACTGGCCTGGTCGAGCAGGTGCTGGCGTTCACGCTCGGCGGCGACTATTCGGCGGCGCCGAAGGTCAAGCCGCTGTGCAAATGCACCGATCACAGCCACGACGACGTCCGCCGCGTCATCATCGAGCAGCAGCTCAAGACCATTCCCGCCGTGATGCGCTTCATGGAGTGGAAGACGCTGAACGGCTGCCATTCCTGCCGTCCGGCGCTGAACTACTATCTGCTCGCGACCTGGCCGGGCGAGTATCGCGACGACCAGCAGTCGCGCTTCATCAACGAGCGCGTCCACGCCAACATCCAGAAGGACGGCACCTACTCGGTGGTGCCGCGGATGTGGGGCGGCGTCACCACCCCGAGCGAGCTGCGCGCGATTGCCGACGTTGCCGAGAAGTTCAACATCCCGACGGTGAAGGTCACCGGGGGCCAGCGCATCGACCTGCTCGGCGTCAAGAAGGAAGACCTGCCGGCGGTGTGGGCCGATCTCAACGACGCCGGCATGGTGTCGGGCCACGCCTACGCCAAGGGCCTGCGCACGGTGAAGACCTGCGTCGGTTCGGAGTGGTGCCGCTTCGGTACCCAGGATTCCACCGGCCTCGGCGTCAAGCTCGAGAAGTTCATGTGGGGCTCGTGGACGCCGGCCAAGGTCAAGCTCGGCGTCTCCGGCTGCCCGCGCAACTGCGCGGAGGCGACCTGCAAAGACGTCGGCGTGGTCTGCGTCGATTCCGGCTATGAGATCCATTTCGCCGGCGCCGCCGGTTTGCACATCAAGGGCACCGAGTTCCTGACCAAGGTCGAGACCGAGGACGAGACGCTCGAGGTGATCGTGGCGCTGACCCAGCTCTATCGCGAGGAGGGCTGGTATCTCGAGCGCATGTACAAATGGTGCGACCGCGTCGGGCTCGAGCAGATCAGGAAGCGGGTGGTCGACGACGTCGCCAACCGCAAGGCGCTGTTCGGCCGTTTCGCTCATTCGCAGCAGTTCGCGCAGACCGATCCGTGGGCCGAACGCGCCAGCCGCGGCGTCGACCGCAACGAGTTCGCGCCTCTTGCCGAATTGGAGCTCGCATGACCGGCTGGATCGAAATCGGCGCGCTCGACGACATCCCGCGGCTCGGCTCGCGCGTAGTGCGGACGCCGGGCGGCAACATCGCGGTGTTCCGGACCGAGAGCGATGAGGTGTTCGCGCTGGACGACCGCTGCCCGCACAAGGGCGGGCCGCTGTCGCAGGGCATCGTGCACAACAAGCGCGTGACCTGTCCGCTGCATAACTTCGTCATCGAGCTGGCCAGTGGCCAGGCAGTCGCGCCCGACGAGGGCTGCACGCATACTCATCCGGCCAAGGTCGAGAACGGCATTGTCTGGCTGTCGGTGCGGCAGGCGGCTGCGGTGAGCTGAGCGGTCAGGCAATGCCGGTCAAGACCACGTGTCCCTATTGCGGTGTCGGCTGTGGCGTCATCGCGTCCAAGGACGCGGCGGGGGTGGTCCGGGTCGAGGGGGACAAGCAGCATCCGGCCAATTTCGGCCGGCTCTGCAGCAAGGGCTCGGCGCTCGCCGAGACCATCGATCTCGACGGACGTCTGCTGGAGCCCGTTATCGACGGCGCGCCGGCCACATGGGACGACGCGCTCGATCGCGTCGCCGACGGCTTTAGCCGGGTCATCCGCGAGCACGGGCCCGACGCGGTCGCGTTCTATGTGTCCGGTCAGCTGCTGACCGAGGACTATTACGTCATCAACAAGCTCGCCAAAGGCTTTGTCGGCACCGCCAATATCGACACCAACTCGCGGCTGTGCATGGCTTCGAGCGTAGCCGGGCACAAGCGCGCGTTCGGCAGCGACACCGTGCCGGGCTGCTACGAGGATCTCGAACAGGCGGATCTTTTGGTGCTGGTCGGCTCCAACGCGGCCTGGTGCCATCCGATCCTGCACCAGCGCATGCTGGCGGCGAAGGAGAAGAATCCGGCCTGCAAGATCGTGGTGATCGATCCACGTCGCACCGCGACCTGCGAGGGCGCCGATCTACATCTGCCGCTGCGTTCCGGCAGCGACAGCGTGCTGTTCAACGGGCTGTTCGCGTTCCTGGCCGGCAGCAATGCGGTCGATCGCGGCTTTGTCGGCAATTGCACCACGGGCGTCGTCGACGCGCTCAAGCAGGTCGGCGGACAAACGCTGGCGCAGACGGCTGCGACCTGCGGCCTGAGCGAAGGTGCGGTGGGGCTGTTCTTCGACTGGTTCACGAAGACCGAGCGCGTCGTCACGCTGTATTCGCAGGGCATCAACCAGTCGTCGAGCGGCGTCGACAAGGTCAACGCCATCATCAATTGCCATCTCCTGACCGGGCGCATCGGCCGTCCCGGCATGGGGCCGTTCTCGCTGACCGGGCAGCCCAACGCAATGGGCGGCCGCGAGGTCGGCGGGCTCGCCAACCAGCTTGCCGCGCATATGGAGATCGAGAATTCAGCGCACCGCGAGCTGGTGCAGCGGTTCTGGCGCGCGCCTGTCATTGCGGAGAAGGGTGGGCTGAAGGCGGTCGATATGTTCGACGCCATCGCCGACGGCCGCATCAAGGCGGTGTGGATCATCTCGACCAATCCGGTGGTGAGCCTGCCCAATGCCGACCGCGCGCGTGCCGCGCTCGACGCCTGCGAGCTTGTCGTGGTGACGGATTGCATGCGCGACACCGACACCACGCGTCATGCCGACGTGCTGTTGCCGGCGCTGGCGTGGGGCGAGAAGGACGGCACCGTCACCAATTCCGAGCGCCGGATCTCGCGGCAGCGGCCGTTCCTGTCAGCGCCGGGCGAGGCACGCGCCGACTGGCGGATCATCTGCGATGTCGCCGCCCGCATGGGATATCCCGGCTTCGACTACGCCTCGGTCGCCGAGGTGTTCCGCGAGCACGCCGAATTGTCGGGCTTCGAGAATCGAGGCCGGCGCGATTTCGACATCTCGGCGCTGGCCGGGCTCGACGACGGCGCTTACGACGCGATGGCGCCGGTGCAGTGGCCGGTGACGTCGGAGCATCCGGCCGGTACGCAGCGGATGTTCGAGAGCCAGCAATTCTTCACGCCCGACCGCAAGGCCCGCTTCGTGCCGGTCGCACCGCGCGCGGCGCGCAACGCGACCAGCCGCGACTTTCCGCTGGTGCTCAACACCGGGCGCGTCCGCGATCAGTGGCACACCATGACCCGCACCGGAAAAACCGGACGGCTGCTGTCGCACATCTTCGAACCCTACGCCGAATTTCATCCCGAGGATGCCCGACAGGCCGGGCTGCAAAACGATGGGCTGGTGCGGCTGACGAGCAGTTGGGGCGAGATGATCGCGCGCGTCGTGGTCAGCTCCGACCAGCGCCGCGGCTGCGTGTTCGTGCCGATGCACTGGAACGAGGAGTTCGCCGGCGAAGGACGCGTCAACGCGCTGGTCAATCCGGTCGTCGACCCCGTGTCCGGTCAGCCGGAGTCGAAGCACACGCCGGTCAAGGCCGATCCTTACACGCCGAAATGGCATGCCTTCATCCTGAGCCGCGACGCCATCAAGCGTCCGGCGTCAGGCTATTGGGTTTACGGCAAGGCCGGCGATTGCACGCGGCTGGAGCTCGCGCTCGACTCCCGCCCGGAGAGCTGGCGCGACTGGGCGAGGGCGCAGCTCGGCCTCGAAGGCGTCGAGATCGAATGGATCGCCTATCGCGATCCCGCCGCAGGACGCTTCCGCTACGCAGCCGTGCGCGATGGCCGGCTCGATGGCTGCGTGTTTATCGCGCCCGATCACACGCTGCCGTCGCGGGCCTGGCTGACCGGGCTGTTTGCGGAACAACAACTCTCGGCCAATGCGCGGATGTCGTTGCTCGCAGGGCGGCCGTTCGGGGCCGGCGAGGATGTCGGCCCGATCGTCTGCTCCTGCTTCAGTGTCGGACGACACCAGATCACCGCCGAGATCAGGAAGGGCGCCGACAGCGTCGATGCGATCGGCCGCTGTCTGAAGGCCGGCACCAATTGCGGCGGCTGCAAGCCCGAGATCGGAAAACTGATCGGCGCCACCGCGCAGCCGCGGCAGGCGATCGCCTCCTAACAGCCGCGGCAGATGCTCTTCAGCTTGCCGTTGAGCAGGCGGTCCTCTTCGTCGGAGGCCGCCTTGGTGTAGGCGTCGTTGCCGTGGCGCGCGTTGCCGGCAGATCCGCCGCCGCGAATGGTGCCGCCGGCATGCATGCCGTGGCTGTGCCCGCTGCCATGACCGTGGCCGCCGCGCGCACCGGCCGGCGGCATCGCGGCCGCAAGCAGCGCCACCAGCCCGATCGTCGTGATCGTCCGCATGGTGTCCTCCTCGTCGCGGCAGAATACCGTTGGGGCTGAGGCAATTCGGTGTCGGCCATCTTCACAATTTCGCTTGGCGGCAATCGGCGCGATTCTCGCGGCCGGTTCCCGCCAGCAGGTCGTACATAGGCCGTCCGGGGATAGCTTCATGCCGACAATGCAGTGCTCCCGGGACCAAAATGGTGTATCGGCAAGCTCTGGCGCGCCCCGACACGGGCAGGACACGGTCCGGCGCTGGGTAATCAAGATTTAGCAAGATTTCGGAGGAACGTTCATGTCGGCTCTGCCACTCTCGGGCATCAAAATTCTCGACCTGACGCGGGTGCTCGCAGGGCCGCTGTCGGCCCAGATGCTGGCGGATCTCGGCGCCGAGGTGATCAAGATCGAGCGGCCCGCCGGCGGCGATGACGCCCGCGCCTTTGGCCCGCCCTATCTCGCCGATCCCGAAGGCAAGGCGAACAACAACAACTCGTTCTACCTCTGCGCCAACCGCAACAAGAAGTCGGTCACGGTCAATATCGCCAAGCCCGAAGGGCAGGCGATCATCCGCGAGCTCGCCAAGTCGGTCGACGTGATGATGGAGAACTACAAGGTCGGCGACCTCAAGCGCTACGGCCTCGATTACGAGACCATCAAGCAGCTCAACCCCGGCATCATCTATTGTTCGGTCACCGGCTTCGGCCAGACCGGCCCGTATGCCACGCGCGCCGGCTACGACGCGATCCTGCAGGCGATGGGTGGCCTGATGAGCGTGACTGGCCATATCGACGGCGAGCCCGGCGCTGGCCCGATGAAGGTCGGCCCCTCGATCGTCGACTACATGACCGGCATGAACACCTCGATCGGAATTCTGTCGGCGCTCTACCATCGCGACGCCAACAACGGGGAAGGGCAGCATGTCGACGTCTGCCTGTTCGACACCGTGATCGCCTCGCTATCCCACTGGCTGCAGATCTACCTCGTCAACGGCAACATGCCGCCGCGCCGCGGCACCTGGGGCAATGGCGGCATGCCGGCCGGCGTGTTCCGCTGCACCGACGGCGAGCTGATGCTGGTGGTCGGCAATGACGGCCAGTTCCAGCGCACCTGCGCCGTGCTCGGCGAACCCGAGCTCGCCAACGACAAGCGCTTCGTCAAGAACAACGACCGCGTCGTGCACGGCAAGGAGATCATGGCGATCTTCGCCTGCCTGTTCCTGAAGCAGCCGGTCGCCTACTGGCTGGAGAAGCTCGAGGAGGCCGGCGTGCCGTCCGGACCGATCAACAATTTCGAGCAGGTGTTCAGCGATCCGCACGTGCAGTCGCGCGGCATGCGGGTGAAGGTCGACCATCCCTTCGAGCCGAACCTGTCGCTGATCCGCAATGCGCTGACCTTCTCGGGCACCCCGATCACCGACTACCGCGCCCCGCCGCTGCTCGGCGCCGACACCAAGGACGTGCTGGCGACCATCGGCTACGACGAGGCCAAGGTCGAAGGCCTGAAGGCGCAGGGGATTTTGTAGGGCAAGTTGGAGCCAGGCCGGGCATCTATCCCGTCATCCTGAGGAGCCGCGAAGCGGCGTCTCGAAGGGTGAACGGCCCGGCTGCTGGCCGTCGATCCTTCGAGACGGCCGCTGCGCGACCTCCTCAGGATGACGGTTCGGCAGCAGCGCCGCTCCTGATACACTTCGACCTGTGTCGAACCATCCTTGACACGAACCTGCTAGATTGGCGCCATCGATCCCTTATCGAAGGTGCCAATCATGAAACGGGAAGTGGTCCGCGTCGAACCGATCTCAAGCTGGCTGGAGCGCTGGAAGGCGCCGGCATCGGCGGTCACGCGCGCCGGTAACATGGTGTTCGTCTCCGGCCTGCCGCCGTTCGATCCCGCAACCGGCGAGATCGCCGCCGGTGCCTCGATCGAGCGGCAGAGCGAGCTCGTCATGGAGCAGCTCAAACAGTGCCTCGCGGCCGCCGGCGCCTCGTTCGACAACGTCATGAAGTGCAACATCTTCTGCACCTCGGCAAAACACTTCGCGACCTTCAACGCGATCTACCGACGATATTTCGCGGATGATCTGCCGGCGCGGATCTTCGTCTGCATTCCGGAATGGACCGGACCGTTCGACATCGAGATCGACTGCATCGCGATGGTGTAGAGCGGGAAGTCCTACAGATCCTGGCGCGTCAGCCGGCCGTGCACCAGGACCGGCCGCGCGGCCGGCTTGCTCGGCACGTCACCCATCGTCAGCGCCATCACCGAGACCGTGACCACGCGGTCGATGATGGCGCGGACGTCGTCGAGGTCGCATTTGCCTTCAGACAGCCGCAGCAGGCGTTCCTTCTCGCGGATGGTGTGGTGTGCCATCGCGAGCGCGAAGTGCAGGCCCCAATAGAGCTCGGTGTCATCGCGGCCGGGCATCGCGCGGCGCATCGCCGCGGCGAATTTGCGCAGATGGTCGACCTCGCGATTCTTGATGCGGCGGATCGGCGGCACCGATTCGATCGAGGCGCGGATCATGAAGCGCGCCGCGGTCGAGCCCTCGCGGTCGGGCCCGAGGCAGCCGCGCAAAGTGGGGCCGACGAGGGCGCGCATGATGTCCTCGATCGCGGCGCGGCCGCCGCCGGCATCTTCCGCCGCCCTCAATTCATTGAGACGCTCGCGGTTGGTCTGGATGCTGCGGGTGACGAACAACTCCGCGATCAGTTCATCCTTGGAGCCGAAATGGTAGTTCACCGCCGCGAGGTTGACGTTCGCCTCCGCGACGATGTCGCGCAGCGTCACGTCGCCGAAGCCGCGGTCGGCATAGAGCCGTTCGGCGGCGGCGAGAATGGCGGATCGGGTGTGGTCGCTGGCCATGGCTGAGAGCCTTTCAGTCAGTCCGCGCGCTGCGCGGGAACGACGAAGACGACAGGGAGTTGCATTTCAAACATTTGTATGAAACTATCGTTTGAAGAGCCGGAAATGTCAATCCGCTGCGCGCGGGGCGTCATTCTGGCACACCACCGCCGCCTGTTCCGCGAACGCCCTTGCGAGCCGCGGAGGCGGGGTCGACAATGTTGCCAACAGGCCCAGTCCAAGGCCCAAGTCTAGGAAACGAGGAGCGTCCCATGGATTTCACGATGTCGCCGAAGCAAAAGGAGTGGCTGGAGCGCGTTCAGGTTTTCATGAAACGCATGTCCGCCCGGCCGTGCCGATCTACGACAAGCAGGACGCCGAAGGCCCGCGCTGGAAAGTGATCCCGATCCTCGAGGATCTCAAGAAGAAGGCGAAGGCCGAGGGCCTCTGGAACATGTTCATGCCGCCGTCCTCGCATGAGGACGACGAATTCCACGGCGCGGGATTGAGCAATCTCGAATATGCGCTGCTGTCGGAAGAGATGGGCCACATCTCCTGGGCGTCGGAAGTCTTCAACTGCTCCGCCCCCGATACCGGCAACATGGAAGTCTTCATCCGCTACGGCACCAAGGAGCAGAAGCGCAAATGGCTGCGCCCGCTGATGGACGGCGAGATCCGCTCGGCCTTCCTGATGACCGAGCCGGCGGTTGCATCCTCTGACGCCACCAACATCGAGACCCGCATCGAGAAGGACGGCGATCACTACGTCATCAACGGCCGCAAATGGTGGTCGTCGGGCGTCGGCGATCCCCGTTGCAAGGTCGCGATCCTGATGGGCAAGACCGACTTCAACGCCGCCAAGCATCAGCAGCAGTCGCAGATCCTGGTGCCGCTCGACACGCCCGGCATCAAGGTCGAGAAGATGCTGCCGGTGTTCGGCTTCGACGATGCACCGCACGGCCACGCCCAGGTGCTGCTCGAAAACGTCCGCGTGCCGAAGGAAAACATCCTGCTCGGCGAAGGCCGTGGCTTCGAGATCGCGCAGGGCCGTCTCGGCCCGGGCCGCATCCATCACTGCATGCGCACCATCGGCAAGGCCGAGGAGGCGCTGGAGAAGATGGTGAAGCGGCTCGCCTCGCGTACCGCGTTCGGCAAGAAGATCATCGAGCACTCGGTCTGGGAGCAGCGCATCGGCGAGGCCCGCACCGACATCGAGATGAACCGCCTGCTGTGCCTCAAGGCCGCCGACATGATGGACAAGGTCGGCAACAAGACCGCACAGGCCGAGATCGCGATGATCAAGGTCGCAGCTCCCAACATGGCGCTGAAGATCATCGACCAGGCGATCCAGGCGTTTGGCGGCGGCGGCGTCTCCGACGAAGCCGGGCTCGCCAAGGACTACGCCCACATCCGCACGCTTCGCTTGGCGGATGGTCCGGACGAGGTGCACAATCGCGCCATTGCCAGGCTTGAACTTCGGAAGTATGCAAACACGTCGCACTGAGCTTGATGCGGAACGCATGGCGTTCGCGCGCACATCGTGCTCAGAATGAAAAGCGAGATCAGGCTGGCGTGCCAGCCTGATTGAGGGAGTGCCGGACGGCTCTCCATAAAAACTGAGGGAGCGTCATCGTGGCGGACGGCGTCAGGAAAGACGAAGAATTTTCCGGAACACGGGAAGTCGAGGAGCGTCATCGCGTCAACGAGGCGAGCCTCGATGCCTGGATGAAGGAACACGTCGAGGGCTATCAGGGCCCGCTCAAGGTCCTGCAGTTCAAGGGTGGCCAGTCCAACCCGACCTACAAGCTCGAAACCCCCGGCCGCAACTACGTGATGCGCCGCCGGCCGTTCGGTAAATTGTTGCCGTCGGCCCATGCAGTGGATCGCGAGTTCCGCGTCATCGCGGCGCTCGGCAAGCAGAATTTCCCGGTCGCGAAAGCCTACGCGCTGTGCACCGACGATGCGGTGATCGGCTCGGCCTTCTACATCATGTCGATGGAGGAGGGGCGGGTGTTCTGGGATCCGACGCTGCCGAGCCAGGAGCCGGACGCGCGCCGCAAGATCTTCACCAGCAAGATCGAGACGTTGGCCAAGCTGCACATCCTCGATCCCGAAAAGATCGGCCTCGGCGATTTCGGCAAGCCCGGCAATTATTTTGCGCGCCAGGTTGATCGCTGGACGAAGCAGTATCGTGCGTCCGAGACGCAGCACATTCCCGAATTCGAGAAGCTCGCGGAGTGGCTGCCGAAGACGGTGCCGGAACAGAAGCGCGTTTCGGTCGTGCACGGCGACTATCGCCTCGACAACATGATCTTCCATGCCACCGAGCCACGGGTGCAGGCGGTGCTGGATTGGGAATTGTCGACGCTCGGCGATCCCATGGCCGACTTCACCTATCTGCTGATGCAGTGGACCATGCCGGGCCTCGCCAATGCCGATCTCAAGGCGTTGAACATTCCGAGCCAGGACGAAGCCGCGCAGATCTACTGCAAGGTCACCGGCATGGCCGTGCCGGATCTGAACTGGTACTTCTCCTACAATCTGTTCCGTCTCGCCGGCATCACGCAGGGCATCGCGGGCCGGGTTCGCGACGGCACCGCCGCCAATGCCAAGGCCCTCGAATCGGCCAAGCGCACCGTGCCGCTGTCGCAGGCGTCATGGGAATACGCGCAGAAAGCCGGCGCAACCTGACAGCATCGAAGGGCGTGACCGTAGGTCGCGCCCTTCGTCGTTTGCGCAGGACTAGGATCAGGACTGGTAGTCCTCAAACTCCCACTTCCCCAGCCGGGAAAGTTTGTCTGCAAGGCGAGCCCAGCTCGGCTCGTCGCCGCAGCTCGCGCAATAGTCCTCGACGAATGCTTTGAGCCGACCGTAGTCGAAGCCTCGAACAAAGAGGTGGTGCCGGCCGATAGTGAATTCGGCGCCGGCATTGGCGGAAAACCACTCCGGCGTGCACAGCATGAAGTCGAAGGATTCCTCGCCCTTGTCCCCGGCAGGGCCAATCATTGCCATAACGAGGATTCCGAATGGACCCGCGGGTTGAAAATCCTCCAGCGGATCGGCATCTGGGCTGAACATCGACTTCAACTCGGCGCGCATGGCCTGAGACCTCGTTCCTTGCAGTGGCAGGCATCCTGTTTCGGGCTGTAGCCATCTGTGACTTGCGTTCGTGAGGACGCTTTGGCAAGTCAATTCGGTCACTATTTCCCGCCCTGGTCCTGATCTGACGCTTTCACTTTGCCCCTTTCCTCGAATCTTCGCGGCAGCCTGTTCATGGCTGCGGCCATGGCCAGCTTCACGGTCAACGACACCATCACCAAGGCGGTGTCGGTGGACCTCAACATCGGGAAGATACTGCTCGTCCGCGGCCTGGTCGCAATGGTGTTGGTCGCAGCGCTCGCCTGGTACCGCGATGCGCTCCGCAGCTTCAGCGCGTTGTTGATCTGGCCGGTCGGCCTGCGCGTGCTCGGCGAGATCGGCGGCACGCTGACTTATCTCTCGGCGATCGCGCAGATCCCGCTCGCCAACGCGTCGGCGATCTTCCAGGCGCTGCCGCTGGTCATCACATTGGGCGCGGCGCTGGTGTTCGGCGAGCCGGTCGGCTGGCGGCGCTGGCTTGCGATCGCGGCCGGCTTCATCGGCGTGCTGGTCATCGTCCGGCCGGGCGCGGAGGGTTTCAGCCAGGCCGCGTTGCTGGCGCTGGCCTCGGTCGGCTTCTGCGCGGTGCGCGATCTCGCCACCCGCCGCATCCCGAAGCACTTGCCGACCTTGTTCATCACATTGCTCACCACCGTGACGGTGACGACCGCCGGCGCCGTCGTGCTGGTGCCCCTCGGCGGCTGGAAGGCGCCGTCCGGCCACGCGCTCGGCCTGCTCGCATTCGCGGCGGTGCTGATCCTGATCGGCTACCAATGCATCATCGTGTCGCTGCGCACGGGCGACATCTCGGCGGTGGCGCCGTTCCGCTACACCGCGCTGCCGTGGGCGATGCTGACAGGCTATCTCGCCTTCGGCCATAAGCCCGACGGCGCGATGCTCGCCGGCGCCGCGATCATCGTGGCCTCCGGCCTTTACGCCTTCTACCGCGAGCGCAAGCGCGACAAGCTCCGACCCGCCGCGACGGGGCCGGGGTTGCCTCCGGATGGCCTCTGATCGAAGCTGGCGCAGTGTGTCGATTCCCCACGGAAGCGTGCTCATTCTTCGTATCGACGACGCGCCGCGGTTTCGGCAACGTTGCCGCGAGCAATACGACGCGCTCGTCGAGTGCTCCGCGTTCGTCAATTATCGACGTATGGAGCGGGGCGCCGCGCCGGTGCTCGCGCTGATGTTGAACGGATGGTACGATCAGCGATAGGCGGAGTCCGAAGGACTTAGTATTCCGCGCGTTCGAAGACCGAATGATGAGGTCGCAGATCGTCAATTCTCGCGACAGCTGCACATCGGTGAGAGGCGCAATGGTTGATGAGCGGCGAACGCTGCAGGAACTTGATGGGCAGGATTGGGGAGAGCCGGAGACCGCGCCAACCGGCATGGTGGCGCGCTGCCTGCGCTTGAGGCGTACCCCCTTGAAGAACCTGAGCGCTGGCGACGTGCGTCTCCTGGTCGGCCAAAAAATTGGCCTCCGGGTAATGATTCCGATGGCGTTTCGGTACCTGCGTGCCGATCCTCTCATTGAAACCGAGTATTTTCCCGGCGATCTGCTGAGGTCGCTCCTGTCTGTCGAGCGAGCGTACTGGTCCGATAACCCTGTCGAATATGAGCAACTGATAGCCATAGCTACGTCCGTCGCAGCCGGAGACGGAAAGGTTGCCAATGAGTGCCGAACATTTTTGGCTGCGAGCGGTGGTCCGTAGTTTCGTTGCGCGAACGACGTAGCCCCGGGGAACCGTTCCCGCATTCCGCTTTGCACATGAGGGCTACGCAATCATCGACCGCCTCACTTCGCGCAATGCGCGATCAGCCGTGCGACGAAATCTCCGCAGGCCTCGAGCTGCGACATCTCGACGAACTCATCCGGTGTATGCGCCTGCGCGATCGAGCCGGGGCCGACCACCACCGATGGCACATCCGCCATGCTGACGAACAGGCTGGCCTCGGTGCCGAACGCGACCTTGGCGTGGTCGTTGCGGCCGGCGAATTGCTTGGCAAGCGTGACGATGGGCGCGTCCGCGGCGGTGTCGAGCGCGGGGTAATCGAGGATCTCTTCGAAGTCGATGCCGCACTCCGGGTGGCGTGCGCGCATCGCGGGCTCGATCTCCGCCTTGGCCCAGGCGATAATCGCGTCCGTCACCTCTCGGGACTCGGTGATGCCGATGCCGCGGCATTCGAATTCGACGATGCATTGGTCGGGCACGATGTTCAGCGCGGCGCCGCCGTGCACGATGCTGGTCAGCAGGGTCGAGTGCGGGACGTCGTAGAGACTGCCTTGTTCGGCATCCTCTGCGAGCAACACGGCGCGGCGGCGGATTTCCGTGATCAGATCGGCGGCGTATTCGATGGCGTTGACGCCGTCGGGTGCGATCGAGGAGTGGCGCGCGAGCCCGCGGAACGTGGCGCGCACGCCGTGCTTGCCCTTGTGCCCGATGATCACCTGCATCTGGGTCGGCTCGCCGACGAAACAGCCGAGCGGCCTGATCGGCTTGCGCGCGACCTCGCGCAGCATCGGACGCACGCCGACGCAACCGATCTCCTCGTCATAGGAGATTGCAAGATTGATCGGCGTCTTCAGATCGGCCGCGAGCATTTCCGGAACCATCGCGAGACAGACCGCGACAAAGCCTTTCATGTCGGTGGTGCCGCGGCCGTACAGCCGCCCGTCGCGCTCGACGAGCTCGAACGGGTTGTGGGTCCAGACCTGTCCCGCCACCGGCACGACATCGGTATGCCCCGACAAAGCCAGGCCCGCTCGGTCCTGGGGGCCGACCGTGACCCACAGCGAGGACTTCTGTCCGGTGTCATCGACGATGCGCTGACTGCCGACGCCAAGCGAGGCGAGATAGCGCTCGATGTAATCGATCAAAGGCAGGTTGCTGCGGTCGCTGACCGTGTCGAACGCGACGAGGTCAGCCAATAGCTTGCGGATACGGTCGGGACGTTGATTTTGCATTGCCTGTTCGTTTTGCAGGGATTGTGGATCTGCGGGCGATCTTGCCAGAAGAGTATAACAGCTGGTTTGCCCGCCGGGGCCAAGCAATATCCGGGCCGGGACGACAATGGAACGCTCCGAGGCAGTCGCGCGACAAATGCGGAGCTGCATTTTCATCGACTGCTGTCATCGCCCGGTCCAAGTGTTCAGCCCGGTGATGACATGACGTGGTGTGGACGATGAATCGAGAACCATCCTCATCGTCGTCCCTGCCTGGTGCGCAATTGCGCACGGGAGCAGGGACCCATAACCACGAATGGTCGTTGTTCTGCGATGACGGAACGACGAGTCCCGTTCACAATGTCCGCCGCGGCGTATGGGTCCCTGCTTTCGCAGGGCCGACAGCGGTAGGTGTGGCGCCGTCATCGCGCCACTCCAACTTAGCCGGGGCCGCGAGCGGAGAACGCCCTTGCTAGATCGGCTTGCCCGTATATGGCATCGATGCGGTGAGGCCGCCGTCGACCGGGATCGCCTGGCCGTTGACGTAGGACGCCTCATCGCTCGCCAGGAACAATCCCATTGCTGCGAGCTCGTGCGGCTGGCCGGGGCGCTTCAGCGGATTGAGCTGGCCGATCTTGTCCTGGGTGCCGCGCTCTTTGGCGCGATCGAACACCGGCTTGGTCATGCCGGTTTCGATCAGGCCCGGGCAGACCGCATTGATGCGCACGCCGGTGCCGGAGAGCGAGTAGGCGGTGGTCTGCACCAGGCTGATGACGCCGGCCTTGCTCGCGCCGTAGGGATGTCCGCTGGCGCCGGACTTCAGGCCCGCAACCGATGCGGTGCAGACGATCGAGCCGGACCCCTGCTTGGTCATGTGCGGGATCGAATGCTTGATCGCGAGGAACGGACCGATCAGATTGACGCGCAGGACTTCCTGCCAATGTTCCGGAGTCTGGTCGGCGAGCGGCACGAGGCCGCCGCTGACGCCGGCATTGGCCCAGATCGCATCGAGCTTGCCGTACTTCGAAACCGCCTTCTCGATGAAAGCCTTCACGTCGCTCTCCGATCCGGCATCGGCGGTGACGGCTTCGACGGTGCCGCCGGCATCGCGCACCAGCCTGGCGGTTTCGTTGACGCCATCGGTGCGATCGACCGCGATCAGCTTGGCGCCTTCCTTCGTGAACAGCAGCGAGGCGGCGCGGCCGATGCCGCTTCCTGCGCCGGTGATGATGACGGATTTGCCTTCGAGGCGGCCCATGAGTTTCTCCCTGTTCATATGATCCGTGGCACGCCTGCCGCGCGACGGAATTCAAACAAAATTTCAAACGTCAGAAGCACTTGAGACGATGTGCGGCGTGACGTACAGCGTGACGGGACACTATTGAAGGGCTCATCCGATGTCCAATCCAGAGAAGCCTAACGTGACTGTGACGCGGTGGTGGTGGGTTCGTCATGCGCCGGTGCGCAGCGACGGCGGCAACATCTACGGGCAGGAGGATATCGACTGCGACACCGGCGACGTCGAAGTGTTCGAGGCGGTCGCCAAGATGCTGCCGCGCAACGCCGTGTGGTATTCGAGCAATCTGAAGCGCACGCACAAGACCGCGGATGCGATCTGGGCCGCCGGCTATCCGAAGCCCGAAGGCATGACGCACGAGCGCGACTTCGCCGAGTTGCATCTCGGCCGGTGGCAGGGCATGAACCGCGCCGCATTTCTCGCCAGCCGCCCGCCCGGCAGCATGTGGTTCGCCGACGTCAACGAGCCTGCGCCCGGCGGCGAGAGTTTCATGGATCTCTACACCCGCGTCTGCCGCACCATCGTGCGGATCACCGCAGCCGAGGCCGGCAAGGACATCATCGCGGTCGGCCATGGTGGCGTGATCAGGGCCGCGGTCGGTCTCGCACTTGGCGGCCAGCCGGATCGGGGCCTGTCGTTTGATATCGACAATGTCTCGGTGACGCGGCTCGATCACATCGCAGCGCCCAACCTGTCGATGTGGCGGCTGCCAATGGTGAACCAGCAGCCCTGGATCGCCGATCCGAGGCACGCCGCGATGCACCAGCCGTCCGGACCCGAAGTCAGGCCGGCGAGCAAGCTTGCGTGATTGCTGCTATCGCAACACGACACCGCTGCCTAAGCTCAACGCAGAATTCAAACACCTTACATCAGGGAGAAAACCATGACCTTGTTCGACATGAAGGGAAAAGTCGCCGTCATCACCGGCTCGACGCGCGGAATCGGGCGCGCGATCGCCGAGCGGATGGCCGAGCACGGCGCCAAGGTCGTGATCTCCTCGCGCAAGGCTGATGTCTGCGACCAGGTCGCCAAGGAAATCAACGACAGCTACGGGAAGGGCACCGCGGTTGCGATCGCCGCGAACATCTCGTCGAAGGAAAATCTGCAGAACCTGATCGACGAGAGCAACCGCGCCTTCGGCAAGATCGACGTGCTGGTCTGCAACGCGGCGTCGAACCCGTATTACGGTCCGCTCGCCGGCATCTCCGACGATCAGTTCCGCAAGATCCTCGACAACAACATCGTCGCCAACAACTGGCTGATCTCGATGGTGGTGCCGCAGATGATCGAGCGCAAGGACGGCTCGATCATCATCGTGTCTTCGATCGGCGGCCTGAAGGGCTCGACCATCCTCGGCGCCTACGCGATCTCCAAGGCGGCCGACATGCAGCTCGCGCGTAACCTCGCCTGCGAGTACGGCAAGCACAATATCCGCGTGAACTGCATCGCGCCCGGCCTGATCAAGACCGACTTCGCCAAGGCGCTGTGGGACAACCCGGACAATCTGAAGGCCTCGACCGCGCGCTCGCCGCTGCTGCGGATCGGCGTGCCGGACGAGATCGCGGGCGCAGCCGTGTTCATGGGCTCGCGCGCCGGCGACTTCATGACCGGCCAGACAGTCGTGATCGACGGCGGCGCGACGATCAGCTGACGCAAAGCGTCATCCCGGGGCGCGCGTCAGCGCGAACCTCAGATGCGCAATCGCGCATCGGGGGATCTCGATGTTGTTGCGCGAGTTCCGGGTTCAGCCCTGCGGGCTGCCCCGGAATGACGGGTCACTCCACCGCGGCATAAACCCCGTTGCGCACCAGCGAGCGGGTGTATTCGCGCTGGCCCGGTCCCTGCATCATGAAGACCGCGATCAGGTCTTCGCTCGGATCGATCCAGAAGAACGTGCCGGCCATGCCGCTCCAGAAGTACTGGCCGACCGACCCGGTGAACGGCGCGACACCCTGCTGCATGCGCACGGCGAAGCCGAGGCCGAAGCTGTGGCCGGGCGACACCAGCGCGCCCTGGACCTTGACGCCGGCGCCGAGGTGATCGGAGGCCATGAACTGAAGCGTCTTGCGGCCGATGATTCTGGTGCCGTCGAGCGCGCCGCCATTGAGCAGCATCTGCGCGAAGCGGGCATAGTCCATCGTGGTCGAAACAAGCCCGCCGCCGCCTGATTCCATCGCCGGCTTCTCCAGCATGTTGAACAGCTGCACCTTCTCATTGGTCCAGGGATCGTTCGCAAAGGCCTCGGCGAGCCGGCCGGCATTGGCTTCCCCGGTGTGGAACGCGGTCTCGTTCATTTGCAGGGGGCTAAGGATCCGCTCAGTGAGGAACGCGCCGAGCGTCTGGCCGCTGACGACTTCGATGATGCGGCCGAGGATGTCGGTGGAGCGGCTGTAGTTCCACTCGGCACCGGGCTGGCAGACCAGCGGCATGGCGGCGAGCATGGTGGCGTGCTCGGCATTGGTGATCTTGCGGCTGCGCAGCCGCGACTGCTGGTAGAGCTGCTGCACCGGGCCGTTGCCGGTGTGGTCATACGTCAAACCCGACGTGTGGCGCAGCAGGTCCTGGATCGTCATCTGCCGCTGCACGGGGACGAGCTCGAGCTTGCCGTCGCGTTCGACGCCGACCTTGGTCTCGGCGAATCCGGGGATGAACTTCGCGACGGGGTCGTCGAGCAGGAAGTGGCCGTCCTCGAGCAGCTGCATGATGCCGACCGAGACGATCGGCTTGGTCATCGAGAAGATGCGGAAGATCGAGTCATGGGTCATCGGCGCAGATGCGGTCGGGCCTTGCCGGCCGATCGCGTCGAACCAGCCGATCTGGCCGCGCCGCGCCACCAGCACTGTGAAGCCGGGTGCGGTTCCCTTGTCGACCTCGCGCTTGAAGGTGTCGGACATCGCCTGCAGCCGCGTGCTCGACAGCCCGATCGATTCGGGTTTGGCGAGCGGGAGGGACGGGGTGGTCTGGCTGGCGGCGTGCTTGGTGGCGGTTTGAGCGTTCATGGTCTCTCCCTGGCTCTTGATTCTTGCGGCGAGGTGCCGTCATGGGGTGATCGCCGAAGTCTGGCGCAGAAGTTTTGCAATGAACAGAAGCTTCACCGCTTCGCCCTTGCAAACCGGCCATGCCCTGTGCTTGAAACGGCGCGAACCGGCGGCGACGCTGGTTCCCTGCAGGAGTGTAGCTCAATTGGTAGAGCACCGGTCTCCAAAACCGGGGGTCGCAGGTTCGAGCCCTGCCACTCCTGCCAGCTTTTAGCTAACAATTTGAATGTCTTGGCCGAGGTCTTGGACCCGAAGTCCTGGACCCCGGTCGTGATCATTTTCGGCTACTTGATCAACGGGCAGCCGCCGTCCTTCAGCGGCCGGAACGCCTGGTCGCCGGGCACCTCGGCGAGCACCTTGTAGTAATCCCACGGCGCCTTCGATTCCTCGGGCCTCTTGACCTCGAACAGGAACATCGAGTGCACCATGCGGCCGTCTTCGCGCACCACGCCGTTGTCGGTGAACGCGTCGCGGACCGGGGTCGCACGCATTTTCGCCAGCACCGGCTTGGTCTCCTTGGTGCCGGCGGCCTTCACCGCGTTGAGGTAGTGCAGGGTGGCGCTGTAGGTGGCGGCCTGGTTCATCGTCGGCATCCGCTTCATGCGCTCGAAGAAGCGCTTGCCGAAGGAGCGGGTGCGGTCGTTGAGATCCCAGTAGTAGGCCTCGGTGATGATCAGGCCCTGCGCGAGCTTCAGCCCGAGGCTGTGAATATCAGAGATGAACATCACGATGCCGGCGAGGTTCTGCCCGCCCGCGACGATGCCGAATTCGGAAGCCTGCTTGATGGTGTTGATGGTGTCGGCGCCGCCGTTGGCCATGCCGATGATCTTGGCCTTCGAAGCCTGGGCTTGCAGCAGGAAGGACGAGAAGTCCGGCGTGTTGAGCGGATGCCGCGCGCTGCCGAGCACCTTGCCGCCGGCGGCGCGGACCACGTCGCCGGTATCGCGCTCGATCGAGTGGCCGAACAGATAGTCTGCGGTGATGAAGAACCAGCTGTCGCCGCCGTTCTTCACGATCGCGCTGCCGACGGTGTGGGCGTTGGCATAGGTGTCGTAGGTCCAGTGCAGCGTGTAGGGCGAGCAGGATTTGCCGGTGATGTCGGAGCTCGCCGCATCCGTCACGATCATGATCTTCTCGAACTGCCTCGACATCTCCATGCCGGCGAGCGCGGTCGCCGAGGTCGGCATGTCGATGACCATGTCGACGTTCTCCGCCTCGTACCACTTGCGGGTGATGGTCGCGGCGACGTCGGCCTTGTTGAGGGCGTCGGCGGTGACGAGCTCGATCGGCTTGCCGAACATGGACCCTCCGAACTCCTCGATCGCCATCTTGGTGGCTTCGACGTTCCCGGCGCCGCCGATATCCGCATAGACCGACTGGAAATCGGTCAGCACGCCGATCTTGAGCGGCGTCTGTTGTGCGAGCGCGGGCCCGGCCAGCGCTGCGGCGATCAGGCCGGCAGCGGACAGAGTTGTGACGATGGATTTCATGGTGATGTGCCTCCCCAAGGCGGTGTTCTTATCGGCTTGTCCGACAAAGCTAGATTTGCCCGGTTCCGGTGTCAATTCTGGCCGACTGGGTGCGACAATCCGGCCAAGGAAGGGGCATTTGACGCTCCAGTGGCCTTCGCCTACGCTTTGTCGGACAAACGACAATCGGGAGCCCAAGGTGGCCGCCACGCCGCTGTTCCGGCGCATCGACGTTGCGCCGGCCTACCAGAAGGTCGCGGACGCGATCGAACGGGAAATCATCAACGGCCGGATCAAGCCGGGCGAGCCGATCGGCACCGAGCAGCAGCTCGTCGCGCAGTTCGGCGTCAACCGCTCGACCGTGCGCGAAGGCATTCGCGTGCTCGAGGAGGGCGGGCTGATCCGGCGCGATTCCAGCCGCCGCCTGCAGGCCTGCCTGCCGCGCTACAACAAGCTCGCCACAAGGCTGTCGCGTGCGCTGATCCTGCACGAGGTGACGTTCCGCGAATTGTTCGAGACCTCGATGACGCTGGAGGTCGCGAGTGTCGAGGGCGCGGTGGAGCGCGCCACCGACGAGAACATCGCCGAGCTCGCCGGCAATCTCGAACGCAGCGCTGATGTCGTCGGCAACCCCGCAGGTCTCGCCGAGCTCGATGCGGAATTCCACGTGCTGATGGCCAAGGCCTCGCAGAACCGCGTGCTGCAGCTCGCGCGCGAGCCGGCCGCGCAACTGTTCTTTCCGACCACCGAGATGATCGTCGGCGGCGTACCGGAGGGCGGCGCGCGGCTCGTCGAGGCGCATGGCCACATCCTCGATGCGATCAGGCGGCGCGACAAGGAGGCCGGCGTGCTGTGGACGCGGCGGCATCTGCAGGACTGGCGCCGCGGCTTCGAGAAGATCGCCTCGCTCGATCGCTCGGTCGAGCACACCTACATGGAACACGCCTACGCCGCCCGGCAGTAGCGACGGCGCGGCGACGACAAGACAACGACAACAAGCACATTCGGAAGGGACATATGAGCGGAGACATCGCAGCAACCATCCAGCGCGCGCGTGAGCACAGCATCGGCGATCTGTTGCGCCGATCGGCAAAGCGCTACCCCGACAAGTCCGCGCTGATCTGCGGCGGGGTGAGCTGGAGCTTTGCGGAGATGGACGCGATCTGCAATCGGCTCGGACGCGGCCTGCTCGCGCTTGGCGTTGCGAAGGGCAACCGTGTCGCGGTGCTGTCGCGCAATTCGCATTGCTTCGCCGCGCTGCGCTTCGCGGTGGCACGGATCGGCGCGATCCTGGTGCCGATCAACTTCATGCTCAATCCCGACGAGATCAATTTCATCCTTGCCAATTCCGGCGCGAAGCTGCTCGCGGTCGGTCCCGACTTCGTGGAGACGGCGCACGCAGCCGCGGCCAAGGGATCGGCGGTCGAAACCCTGATCTGGCTGCCGGGCGAGGATCCAGCCGCCGCGCCCGAGGGCATCACGACATTCGACAGCCTGCTGCATAGCGACGCCTCTGCGCCGGATGCGGCGGTCGACAGCCGCGATCCCGCGCAGATCATCTACACCAGCGGCACGGAGTCGCTGCCGAAGGGCGCGATCCTCACCCATGAAGCCGTGATGTGGCAGTATGTCAGCTGCATCATCGACGGCGGCATGGCGACCGACGACACGGTGCTGCACGCGCTGCCGCTCTATCATTGCGCACAGCTCGACGTCTTCCTGGGGCCAGCGATCTATCTCGGCGCCACCAGTCTCATCACCGGCAAACCGGTGCCCGACAACGTCCTGGCGCTGATCGCGGCCCACAAGATCAACTCGTTCTTCGCGCCGCCGACGATCTGGATCGCGATGCTGCGCTCACCGGCGTTCGACCGCACCGATCTGTCGACCTTGCGCAAGGGCTATTACGGCGCCTCGATCATGCCGGTCGAGGTGCTGCTCGAATTGCAGCGCCGGTTGCCCGATGTGAAGTTCTGGAATTTCTACGGCCAGACCGAGATCGCGCCGCTGGCGACCGTGCTGTCGCCGGAGGACCAGCTGCCGAGGGCCGGCTCGGCCGGCAAGCCTGCGATCAATGTCGAGACGCGGGTCGTCAACTCGGACATGACCGACGTCGGGGTGGGCGAGGTCGGTGAGATCGTGCACCGCTCGCCGCATCTCTTGTCCGGCTACTACAACGATCCGGTCAAGACCGCGGCGGCGTTCGCCGGCGGCTGGTTTCATTCCGGCGATCTCGCGACCGTCGATGCCAACGGCTACATTACCGTCGTCGATCGCGTGAAGGACATGATCAAGAGCGGCGGCGAGAACGTCGCGAGCCGCGAGGTCGAGGAGATGATCTATCGGCTGCCTGAAGTGTCGGAGGTCGCGGTGGTCGGGCTGCCCGACCCGCGCTGGATCGAGGCGGTGACCGCGATCGTCGTGGTCAAGGCCGGCGCGAGCCTCGAGCCGGAGGCCGTCGTCAAGCATTGCGCGGCGTCGATGGCCCATTTCAAGGTGCCGAAGCGGGTCATCTTCGTCGATGCCTTGCCGAAGAACCCGAGCGGCAAGCTGCTCAAGCGCGAGCTGCGCCAGCGCTATGTCGGCGGCGCCACGCTGGATCAGGCGGTCCAGAAGAGCTTTGCCGGGTGATCCAGGCGGCCGCCGCGACGGACGGCGGGGCAGTGGACCTCCCGCCGCCAGCCTAAGTGCTTGATTTGAGAGGCCCTGTTCCGATCCGCCCGAGGCGCGGCAGGGGCGGGGCGCGACCCCGCCGACCTTGACGTTTGCCCGGTCTCGCAGTAGATACCGCCCACTCGCAGCCGGCCCGCTTTGATGGCGGATATCCGGCGCGGCCTAATTCCCCGAACATTCGAGCTCGTTTATCGGCTCAACCTTCCAAACGAGGGCTGGGTCCGCAAGGTCGGCTGTTCGGATTCCTTGAAACGTTGCAATCGTCCGGAGACGGACGCGGATCTCACGATGGCTTTCAGCCCGTTCAAATTCCTGCAGGAAGTGCGCTCGGAGACCGCCAAGGTCACCTGGCCGACGCGCCGCGAGACGACCATTACCACCATCATGGTGTTCGTGATGGTGGCGCTGGCCTCGATCTTCTTCTTCGCCGCGGACCAGATCATCCGCTATCTGATTACCCTGATACTGGGCATCCACTGATGAGCACCCAATTGATGGACAAGCGCTGGTACATCGTTCACGCCTATTCGAACTTCGAGAAGAAGGTTCAGGAATCGATCCGCGAGCAGGCCAAGCAGCGCGGGCTGGAAGAGCTGTTCGAGCAGATTCTGGTGCCGACCGAGAAGGTCACCGAGGTGCGCCGCGGCCGCAAGATCGACGCCGAGCGCAAATTCTTCCCGGGCTATGTGCTGGTGAAGATGAAGCTGACCGACGAGGCGTTCCATCTGATCAAGAACACCCCGAAGGTGACCGGCTTCCTCGGCGCGGAAAACAAGCCGATGCCGATCTCGGAAGCCGAGGCGATGCGGATCCTGCACCAGGTGCAGGAGGGCGTGGAGCGTCCGAAGGCGTCGGTGTCGTTCGAAATCGGCGAGAACGTGCGCGTGGCCGACGGCCCGTTCGCCTCGTTCTCCGGCGTGGTGGAAGAAATCGACGAGGCGCGCTCGCGCGTAAAGGTCGCAGTGTCGATCTTCGGCCGTGCGACCCCCGTGGAACTGGAATTCGGTCAGGTCGAAAAGGTGGTCTGACCGGACGGCGCGGGGTATACGCCTCGCGTCAAGTGAGAGGCCGTGGGAGGGAGGAGGCGGTCGCCAGCCCCTTCAACCGAACCACGGAACCTGAAACCGCCGGCACCGTCCGGCACAACAGGAGTGATAAATGGCAAAGAAAGTGACCGGATACCTGAAGCTTCAGGTCCCGGCCGGTGCGGCGAATCCTTCGCCCCCGATCGGCCCCGCGCTTGGTCAGCGCGGTCTCAACATCATGGAGTTCTGCAAGGCGTTCAACGCGCAGACCCAGAAGGAAGAGAAGAACACCCCGATTCCGGTGGTGATCACGATCTATGCAGATCGTTCGTTCACCTTCGAGATGAAGACCCCTCCGATGTCGTTCTTCCTCAAGCAGGCTGCCAAGATCCAGTCCGGCTCGAAGGCGCCGGGCCGCGACAAGGCCGGCAAGGTGACCAAGGCGCAGGTGCGCGAGATCGCCGAGAAGAAGATGAAGGACTTGAATTGCGACACCATTGAATCGGCCATGAAGATGGTCGAGGGCTCTGCCCGTTCGATGGGTCTGGAAGTTGCGGGGTAACGGGCCATGGCAATCGGAAAGCGTTTGAAGAAGGCCCGCGAGGGCGTCGACCGCGAGCACCTCTATCCGCTCGCGGATGCCATCAAGATGGTCAAGGAGCGCGCCAAGTCGAAGTTCGACGAGACGATCGAGATCGCGATCAATCTCGGCGTCGACCCGCGTCACGCCGACCAGATGGTCCGCGGCGTCGTCAACCTGCCGAACGGCACCGGCCGCACGCTGCGCGTCGGCGTGTTCGCGCGCGGCGCCAAGGCTGAGGAAGCCAAGGCCGCCGGTGCCGACGTCGTCGGTGCCGAAGACCTGGTCGAGAAGGTGCAGGGCGGTGCGATCGATTTCGATCGTTGTATCGCCACTCCCGACATGATGCCGCTGGTCGGCCGCCTCGGTAAGGTGCTCGGCCCGCGCGGCATGATGCCGAACCCGAAGATCGGCACCGTGACCATGGACGTCGCCAACGCCGTGAAGGGCGCCAAGGGCGGCTCGGTCGAGTTCCGCGTCGAGAAGGCCGGCATCGTGCAGGCAGGCATCGGCAAGGCCTCGTTCTCCGAGGAGAAGCTGGTCGAGAACGTCAAGGCGCTTGCGGACGCGGTCTCCAAGGCGAAGCCGGCGGGTTCCAAGGGCACCTACATCCAGCGCGTGGCGGTTTCCTCCACCATGGGCCCCGGCGTGAAGGTCGAGCCGGGCACGATCCTCGGCTGAGGTTTCTCGCCGTGACGAGATAAAGAGGGGCGGGATCGGGCAACCGGTTCCGCCCTTTTGTTTTTCCGCCCTCTGTCCTGGTGGGTGAAGCCTCTCGCAGGAAACAACAACAATGCCCGATAAGGTCCTGGTCTATTCACGCTTTCCCAAGGCCCAGCTGATCCGCTTCGGCGAGCGCTATGAACTCCTGAACGCGGCCGGCAAGCGGGTGGACGAAGCGTTCCCGGCGGCCGAGCTCGCCGACGTCCGCGCCATGATCACCGCAGGCGGCACGCCGCTCGGCGCCGATGCCATGGACATGCTGCCGAAGCTCGGCGCGATCGTCTGCTACGGCACCGGCTATGACGGCGTCGATCTCGCGGCCGCCGCAAAGCGCGGGATCGCGGTCGGCCACAGCCCCGGTGCCAATGCAGCCTCGGTTGCCGACATGGCGGTGACGTTGATGCTGGCGTCGGTGCGGCGTCTGCAGGTCGCCGACAATTATGTCCGGAGCGGCGACTGGGCCGGCGCACGGCCGTCGCCGATGATGCGGCCGCAGGCCGGCATGCGCGGCCGCAAAATCGGCGTCTACGGCATGGGCGAGATCGGCCGCAAGATCGCCGCACGCGTCGCCGCGTTCGAGACCGAGGTCGGCTATTTCAGCCGCACCAGATACGATCTGCCGTATAAGCATTTGCCGAGCCTGGAGGCGCTGGTCGATTGGTGCAGCGTGCTGATGATCGCGGTCCGTGCCGGGGCCGACAACACCCACGTGATCAACACCGACATCCTGCGCCGGCTCGGCAGCGACGGATTTGTCGTCAACATCTCGCGCGGCTCCGTGATCGACGAGACGGCGCTGGTCGCGGCGCTGACCGATGGGATGATCGCCGGCGCCGGCCTCGACGTGTTCGCCCGGGAGCCGCATGCACCCGACGCGCTGACGGCGCTGCCGAACGTCGTGCTGTCGCCGCATCTCGGCGGCCACACCCTGGAATCGCACGTCGCGATGCAGGATTGCGTGCTCGCCAATCTCGACGCGTTCTTTGCCGGCAAGCCGCTGCCGTATAACGTATAAGGTGAGTGGCGCCTGAGCGGCTGGCGGTTCCGGCCTCGGAACCGGCTCCCCGTCGTCATATGAAACTGGTCCAATATTTGCTCTTGGCAAGCAGGGCAGGACCGGCTACATAGCGCCTTCCGGGCGTGCTGGCACTTGCTGGCATGTCCGTGCTCGCATTCCGAAAACCTGAGATGATAGGAGATCATTCCTTTCCGCATGCCCGCAAGGATGCTCGAAAGGAAGGAGACCCGTCGCCTCCAGAGGAGTGAGAGCAGGGGCCTTCAGCGTGCTGAAGTGCCTCGATCCTGTCCAAGACTGCAGGCGCCCGCGAGAACTTCGTGTTTTCAACGGCTTAATCGCATGGCCTGCATAGACGGGTGAAGACCGGATTTTGCGCTCCACGTCGCGACCCGTTCGCGGCTGGGAAGCTGGTTTGGTTCGAACCTCGACAGCCCATGGCCGCAAGGCTCTGGGAGGGCAGGCTTCTAGATGTCGTCTTGCCCGGCATGTCCGAAGGGTCTTGTACCCTGCGGATCAGGTTTAGGGCGGGACGATGGGTGCAACCCGGCGGTCCTGCCTTCGCGGAAAGGCCGCCAACCGGAAAGAGCTTGCTGTGGAACGAGCGGCAAAAAAAGAGTCGGTCGAACAACTTAACGAGGTCTTCAAGACCACGTCGGTTGCGATCGTTGCTCACTATTCCGGCCTCACCGTGGCCCAGATGCAGAAGCTGCGCATGCAGATGAAGCAGGCGGGCGCGTCGGTGAAGGTCTCGAAGAACCGTCTCGCCAAAATTGCTCTTGATGGCACTGACGTCGCTGCCATCGGCTCCCTGCTGAAGGGACCGACCGTGATCGCTACTTCGAACGATCCGGTTGCGGCGCCAAAGGTTGCCGTCGAATTCGCCAAGGCGAACGAGAAGTTCGTCATCCTCGGCGGTTCGATGGGTAAAACCGTCCTGAATGTCGACAGCGTGAAGGCGCTTGCCTCACTGCCGTCGCTCGACGAACTGCGCAGCAAGATCGTGGGCCTCCTCGTGGCGCCGGCGACCAAGCTCGCTCAGCTGTCCAACGCGCCCGCGGCCAAGCTCGCACGCGTCATTCAGGCTCATGCCTCAAAGAGCGAAGCGGCCTGACCCCTTCGCTAATCTCAAACCTGGTTCGAACCAAACGTTTAAGGAACTGAACAATGGCTGACTTGCAGAAAATCGTCGACGACCTCTCGAGCCTCACCGTGCTCGAAGCGGCCGAGCTCGCCAAGCTCCTCGAAGAAAAGTGGGGCGTGTCCGCCGCTGCCGCCGTTGCGGTTGCCGGCCCGGCTGCTGGTGGCGGTGCCGCTGCTCCGGCTGAAGAGAAGACCGAGTTCTCGGTCGTGCTGGCTGCCGCCGGCGACAAGAAGATCGAAGTCATCAAGGAAGTCCGCGCCATCACCGGCCTGGGCCTGAAGGAAGCCAAGGACCTCGTCGAAGGCGCTCCGAAGCCCGTCAAGGAAGGCGTCAACAAGGACGAAGCCGAGAAGATCAAGGCTCAGCTCGAGAAGGCTGGCGCCAAGGTCGAGCTCAAGTAATGCGCGATCCGGGAGCGCCGAATGGCGCTCCCGGGCCATGCAAACGTCGTGCGACAGGTTGTCGTGTGGCGTAGCGGACACAAAAAAGTGTGGGGATGCGTGGACTTAACCCTCGAATCTCCTTTATTGCCATCCCATATGGGGCTGGCAGCGGAAAAACACGGTAGGCGGCGGGGGCGGCAGGGCACCCGGTGTAAGCCGTTGGGAGACAGTCAGATTTCGGGCTTTTTCAGTCCGTAAAGCGAAGCGTTTGGACGAGCGGGTGCAGTGATGCGCCCCGCGCGTCGTTTTGCGTTTTGGAGGCGATGGGGGCCGAGACCGGGATTTAATTCCTGAACTTGGGCTTCGTTCCTTCGGGACGATTCGAAATTCAACCCGGGGCCGATGGCAGTCGCTCCCGGAAGGTTCGCCCCATAAAGGCGACGAAAATGAGAGGCCACGATGGCGCAGCAGACATTCACCGGTCGCAAACGCGTACGCAAGTTTTTCGGTCACATCAAGGAAGTCGCCGAGATGCCGAACCTCATCGAGGTTCAGAAGGCATCCTATGACCAGTTCCTGATGGTTGACGAGCCGGCCGGCGGTCGCCTCGATGAGGGCCTGCAGGCGGTGTTCCGCTCGGTGTTCCCGATCTCGGATTTCTCCGGAACCTCGATGCTCGAATTCGTCCGCTACGAGTTCGAACAGCCAAAATATGACGTCGACGAGTGCCGCCAGCGCGGCATGACCTTCGCTGCGCCGCTCAAGGTGACGCTGCGCCTCATCGTGTTCGATATCGACGAGGAAACCGGCGCCAAGTCGGTGAAGGACATCAAGGAGCAGGACGTCTACATGGGCGACATTCCGCTCATGACGATGAACGGCACCTTCGTCGTCAACGGCACCGAGCGCGTCATCGTCTCGCAGATGCACCGTTCGCCCGGCGTGTTCTTCGACCACGACAAGGGCAAGACCCATTCGTCCGGCAAGCTGCTGTTTGCCGCGCGCGTGATTCCGTATCGCGGTTCCTGGCTCGACATCGAGTTCGACGCCAAGGACATCGTATTCGCGCGCATCGACCGCCGCCGCAAGCTGCCCGTGACCTCGCTGATGTACGCGCTCGGTCTCGACGGCGAGCAGATCCTGTCGACCTTCTACAAGAAGATCACCTACAAGCGGACCAAGGAAGGCTGGCGCGTGCCGTTCGACGCCAACCGTTTCCGCGGCTACTCGACCATCAACGACCTGATCGACGCCGACACCGGCAAGGTGGTGCTCGAGGCCGGCAAGAAGCTGACCGTGCGCAGCGCGCGTCAGATGCAGGAAAAGGGCCTCAAGGCGCTCCGGATGTCGGACGCGGAGCTGGTCGGCAACTATCTCGCCGAAGACCTCGTCAACCCGAAGACTGGTGAAATCTATGCCGAAGCCGGCGAGGAGATCACCGAGAAGTCGCTCAAGGTGCTGAACGAGCAGGGCTACAAGGACCTGCCGCTGCTCGACATCGACCACGTCAATGTCGGCGCCTATATCCGCAACACGCTCTCGGCCGACAAGAACCTGACGCGTGAGGACGCGCTGTTCGACATCTACCGCGTGATGCGTCCGGGCGAACCGCCGACGCTGGATTCGGCGCAATCCATGTTCCAGTCGCTGTTCTTCGACAGTGAGCGCTACGACCTCTCCGCGGTCGGTCGCGTCAAGATGAACATGCGCCTCGAGCTCGATGCGCCCGACACCCATCGTACGCTGCGCAAGGAAGACATCCTGGCGGTCATCAAGACGCTGGTTGACCTGCGCGACGGCAAGGGCGAGATCGACGACATCGACCATCTCGGCAACCGCCGGGTGCGCTCGGTCGGCGAGCTGATGGAGAACCAGTACCGGATCGGCCTGCTCCGCATGGAGCGCGCCATCAAGGAGCGCATGTCGAGCGTCGATATCGACACCGTGATGCCGCAGGACCTGATCAACGCCAAGCCCGCGGCCGCCGCGGTGCGCGAGTTCTTCGGTTCCTCGCAGCTGTCGCAGTTCATGGACCAGACCAACCCGCTGTCGGAGATCACCCACAAGCGGCGCCTGTCGGCGCTTGGCCCGGGCGGTCTGACCCGCGAGCGTGCCGGCTTCGAAGTCCGCGACGTGCATCCGACGCATTACGGCCGCATCTGCCCGATCGAGACGCCGGAAGGTCCGAACATCGGCCTGATCAACTCGCTGGCGACGTTCGCGCGCGTCAACAAGTACGGCTTCGTCGAGACGCCCTATCGCAAGATCAAGGACAGCCGGGTCACCGACGAGGTGGTCTATCTGTCGGCGATGGAAGAGGGCCGTTACCGCGTCGCGCAGGCCAACGTGCCGCTCGATGCCAAGGGCCGCTTCACCGACGACCTGGTGGTCTGCCGTCACGCCGGCGAAGTGCTGCCGGTGACGCCGGACAAGGTCGACTACATGGACGTGTCGCCGAAGCAGCTGGTTTCGGTCGCCGCGGCGCTGATCCCGTTCCTCGAGAACGACGACGCCAACCGCGCGCTGATGGGCTCGAACATGCAGCGCCAGGCGGTGCCGCTGGTTCGTGCCGAGGCGCCGTTCGTCGGCACCGGCATGGAAGGCGTGGTCGCCCGTGACTCGGGCGCGGCGATTGCCGCGCGCCGCTCGGGCGTGATCGACCAGATCGACGCCACCCGCGTCGTGATCCGCGCCACCGAGGATCTCGATCCGACCAAGTCGGGCGTCGATATCTACCGGCTGATGAAGTACCAGCGCTCGAACCAGTCGACCTGCATCAACCAGCGTCCGCTGGTGAAGGTCGGCGACATCGTCAAGAAGGGCGACATCATCGCTGACGGTCCGTCGACCGATCTCGGCGAGCTCGCGCTCGGCCGCAACGTGCTGGTCGCGTTCATGCCGTGGAACGGCTACAACTTCGAAGACTCGATCCTGCTCTCCGAGCGGATCGTGAAGGACGACGTGTTTACGTCGATCCATATCGAAGAATTCGAGGTGATGGCCCGCGACACCAAGCTCGGGCCTGAGGAAATCACCCGCGACATTCCGAACGTTTCGGAAGAAGCGCTGAAGAACCTCGACGAAGCCGGTATCGTCTACATCGGTGCGGAAGTCCGCGCCGGCGACATCCTGGTCGGCAAGATCACGCCGAAGGGCGAGAGCCCGATGACGCCGGAAGAGAAGCTGCTCCGCGCCATCTTCGGCGAGAAGGCCTCAGACGTCCGCGATACCTCGCTCCGCGTGCCTCCGGGCGTGCAGGGCACCATCGTGGAAGTCCGCGTGTTCAACCGCCACGGCGTCGACAAGGACGAGCGTGCGCTGGCGATCGAGCGGGAAGAGATCGAGCGTCTGGCCAAGGACCGCGACGACGAGCAGGCGATTCTGGACCGCAACGTCTACAACCGCCTCGCCGAGCTGCTGGAGAACCGCCAGGGCATCGCCGGCCCCAAGGGCTTCAAGAAGGATACCAAGATCACCCGTGCGGTGCTCGACGAGTATCCGAAGTCGCAGTGGTGGCTGTTCGCCTCGCCGAACGACAAGCTGATGGCCGAGATCGAGGCCATGCGGAAGCAGTACGACGAGTCGAAGAAGGGCCTCGAGCAGCGCTTCCTCGACAAGGTCGAGAAGCTGCAGCGTGGCGACGAGCTGCCGCCCGGCGTGATGAAGATGGTCAAGGTCTTCGTCGCGGTGAAGCGCAAGATCCAGCCCGGCGACAAGATGGCCGGCCGTCACGGCAACAAGGGCGTGGTGTCCAAGATCGTTCCGATCGAGGACATGCCGTTCCTCGAGGACGGCACCCATGCGGACATCGTGCTGAACCCGCTCGGCGTGCCTTCGCGCATGAACGTCGGTCAGATCCTTGAGACGCATCTCGGTTGGGCCTGCGCCGGCCTCGGCAAGCGCATCGGCCAGACCATCGACGCCTACTATCACAAGCAGGATCTCAAGCCGCTGCGCGAGACCCTGAAGAAGATCTACGGCGAGGATGAAACCATCAAGTCGCTGAACGACAACGAACTGATCGAGCTCGGCCGCAACCTGAGCCACGGCGTTCCGATCGCCACTCCGGTGTTCGACGGCGCCAAGGAAGCCGATATCGAGGAGATGCTGAAGCTCGCGGGCTTCGACGCCTCCGGCCAGTCGACCGTCTATGACGGCCGTACCGGCGATCAGTTCGATCGCAAGGTGACGATGGGCTACATCTACATGCTCAAGCTGCACCATCTCGTCGACGACAAGATCCACGCGCGTTCGATCGGTCCGTACTCGCTCGTCACCCAGCAGCCGCTGGGCGGCAAGGCGCAGTTCGGCGGCCAGCGCTTCGGCGAAATGGAGGTCTGGGCGCTGGAAGCCTACGGCGCCGCCTACACGCTGCAGGAAATGCTGACCGTGAAGTCGGACGACGTCGCCGGCCGTACCAAGGTGTACGAGGCGATCGTGCGCGGCGACGACACGTTCGAGGCCGGCATTCCGGAGTCGTTCAACGTGCTGGTCAAGGAAATGCGCTCGCTCGGCCTCAACGTCGACCTGCACAATTCCAAGGTGGGACCGGCATCGACCTCCGAGGCGGCCGAGTAACGCTTGCGATCATGCCCGGCGCGATGCGCGCCGGGCCCTCGCGCTCCGCTCGGACGTTGAGTGGGGCGTGCGCTGAATAAAAGTTTCGAATTTGCTGCCGGTGACGATCGGCACGCGAGGAGAAGACCATGAACCAAGAGATTATGAATCTTTTCAATCCGACGACGCCGGCCCAGGTCTTCGACCAGATCCGGATTTCGATCGCGTCTCCGGAGAAGATTCTGTCGTGGTCCTACGGCGAGATCAAGAAGCCGGAGACCATCAACTACCGTACCTTCAAGCCGGAGCGCGACGGCCTGTTCTGCGCGCGCATCTTCGGGCCGATCAAGGACTACGAGTGCTTGTGCGGCAAGTACAAGCGGATGAAGTACAAGGGCATCATCTGCGAAAAGTGCTCGGTCGAGGTGACGCTGTCGCGCGTCCGGCGCGAGCGCATGGGCCATATCGAGCTGGCGGCGCCGGTCGCCCACATCTGGTTCCTGAAGTCGCTGCCGTCGCGCATCGGCTTGCTGCTCGACATGACGCTGAAGGATCTCGAGCGGATCCTGTACTTTGAATACTACGTCGTTCTCGAGCCGGGTCTCACCGCGCTGAAGGACCGTCAGCTGCTGTCGGAAGACGAGTATCTGAAGGCGCAGGACGAGTACGGCCAGGACAGCTTCACCGCCATGATCGGCGCCGAGGCGATCCGCGAGTTGCTCAAGGGTCTCGAGCTCGAGAAGCTCGAGGCGACGCTGCGTGCCGACATGGCGGAGACCGACTCCGACATCAAGCACAAGAAGCTCGCCAAGCGTCTGAAGATCGTCGAGGCCTTCCGCGTCTCCGGCAACAAGCCGGAATGGATGATCATGACGGTGGTGCCGGTGATTCCGCCGGACCTGCGTCCGCTGGTGCCGCTCGACGGCGGCCGGTTCGCGACCTCCGACCTCAACGACCTGTATCGCCGCGTCATCAACCGCAACAACCGCTTGAAGCGGCTGATGGAGCTGCGTGCGCCCGACATCATCATCCGCAACGAAAAGCGCATGCTGCAGGAGGCCGTCGACGCGCTGTTCGACAACGGCCGCCGCGGCCGCGTCATCACCGGCGCCAACAAGCGTCCGCTGAAGTCGCTCGCCGACATGCTGAAGGGCAAGCAGGGCCGGTTCCGTCAGAACCTGCTCGGCAAGCGCGTCGACTATTCGGGCCGTTCGGTGATCGTGGTCGGTCCCGAGCTGCGCCTGCATCAGTGCGGCCTGCCGAAGAAGATGGCGCTCGAACTGTTCAAGCCGTTCATCTACTCGCGGCTCGACGCCAAGGGCCTGTCCACCACGGTGAAGCAGGCCAAGAAGCTGGTCGAGAAGGAGCGTCCGGAGGTCTGGGATATCCTCGACGAGGTGATCCGCGAGCATCCGGTGCTGCTCAACCGCGCGCCGACGCTGCATCGCTTGGGCATCCAGGCGTTCGAGCCGGTGCTGATCGAAGGCAAGGCGATCCAGCTGCATCCGCTGGTCTGCGCCGCCTTCAACGCCGACTTCGACGGCGACCAGATGGCCGTGCACGTTCCGCTGTCGCTTGAAGCGCAGCTGGAAGCGCGCGTCCTGATGATGTCGACCAACAACATCCTGCATCCGGCGAACGGCCAGCCGATCATCGTGCCGTCGCAGGACATCGTGCTCGGCCTCTACTATGTCTCGATCATGCGCGAAGGCCTGCCCGGCGAAGGCAAGATCTTCGGCGACATGGCCGAGCTCGAGCACGCCCTGCATTCGAAGGTCATCCACCTCCACACCAAGATCAAGTACCGGTGGGAAGGCATGGACGAGGAAGGCAAGATGTCGAAGCGGTGGATCGAAACCACCGCCGGCCGCGTCATGCTCGGCAACCTGCTGCCGAAGAGCACGAAGATCTCGTACGACATCATCAACAAGCTGATGACCAAGCGCGAGATCTCCGGCGTGATCGACCAAGTCTATCGTCACTGCGGTCAGAAGGAGACGGTGATCTTCTGCGACCGCATCATGGCGCTCGGCTTCTACAACGCCTTCAAGGCGGGCATCTCGTTCGGCAAGGACGACATGGTCGTGCCGGCGTCGAAGTGGAAGATCGTGGACCAGACCCGTACGCTCGCGAAGGACTTCGAGCAGCAGTACAATGACGGTCTGATCACCCATGGCGAGAAGTACAACAAGGTCGTCGACGCCTGGTCGAAGGCCGGTGAAGAAGTCGCCAAGGCGATGATGAAGGAGATCTCGTCGACCAAGAAGACGGCGGCGGGAGCCGATGCCGACATCAACTCGATCTACATGATGGCGCACTCCGGTGCGCGTGGTTCGCCGGCCCAGATGCGCCAGCTCGCCGGCATGCGCGGCCTGATGGCCAAGCCGTCGGGCGAGATCATCGAGACGCCGATCATTTCCAACTTCAAGGAAGGTCTGTCGGTGCTCGAATACTTCAACTCGACCCACGGTGCCCGTAAGGGCCTCGCGGACACCGCGTTGAAGACCGCGAACTCGGGCTACCTGACCCGCCGTCTGGTCGACGTCGCGCAGGACTGCATCATCACGCAGACCGATTGCGGCACCAAGCTCGGCATCAAGATGCGCGCCATCGTCGATGCCGGCACGGTCGTTGCCTCGCTCGGCTCGCGCATCCTGGGCCGTACGGCCTGCGATGACGTGCGTGATCCCGCCACCAACGAGATTGTCGTCAAGCGCGACACGTTGATGGAGGAGACTCATGTCGACGCGATCCAGCAGGCCGGCATCCAGGAAGTGAAGATCCGCTCGGCGCTGACCTGCGAGCTGATCAACGGCATCTGCGCCAAGTGCTACGGCCGCGATCTGGCCCGCGGCACCCCGGTCAACCACGGTGAGGCCGTCGGCGTCATCGCGGCGCAGTCGATCGGTGAACCCGGCACGCAGCTGACGATGCGCACGTTCCACATCGGCGGTGCGGCGCAGCTCAACGAGCAGTCGTTCGTCGAATCGAACTTCGACGGCAAGATCGTGATCAGGAACAAGGCAATCGCCCGCAACAGCGAAGGCAACCTGGTCGCGATGGTGCGCAACATGGTCGTTGCGATCGTCGATGCCGACGGCACCGAGCGTGCAACCCACCGTATTCAGTACGGTTCGAAGATGCACGTCGACGAAGGCGACATGGTCAAGCGTGGCCGGCGCATCGCGGAGTGGGATCCCTATACCCGCCCGGTGCTCACCGAAGTCGAGGGCACGATCGGGTTCGAGGACCTGGTCGAAGGCCAGTCGATCTCGGAAACGCTCGACGAGTCCACCGGTATCGCCAAGCGCGTGGTCATCGACTGGCGCACGACGCGCGGCGGTTCGGACCTGCGTCCGGCCATCGTGGTCAAGGGCAAGGACGGCAAGGTGATGAAGCTCGCGCGTGGCGGCGATGCCCGCTACATGCTGTCGGTCGACGCCATTCTGTCGGTCGATACCGGCGCGAAGGTGATGCCCGGCGACATCCTGGCGCGTATCTCGACCGAGAGCGCCAAGACGCGTGACATCACCGGCGGTCTGCCGCGGGTGGCGGAACTGTTCGAGGCTCGCAAGCCGAAGGATGCGGCGATCATCGCGGAGACCGCGGGAACGATCCGCTTCGGCCGCGACTACAAGAACAAGCGCCGTATCTCGATCGAGCCGATGGACAAGACCGAGGAGCCGCGCGAGTACCTGATCCCGAAGGGCAAGCACATCCATCTGCAGGACGGCGACATCGTCGAAAAGGGCGATTTCATCGTCGAAGGCAATCCGGCGCCGCACGACATTCTGGCGATCAAGGGCATCGAGGAGCTCGCTGCCTATCTGGTCAACGAAATCCAGGAGGTCTACCGGTTGCAGGGCGTGCTCATCAACGACAAGCACATCGAGGTGATTGTCCGTCAGATGCTGCAGAAGGTTGAGGTCACCGATCAGGGCGACACCGACATGATCTCGGGCGAGCAGGTCGACAAGATCGAGTTCGATGCGCTCAACACCAAGGCCAAGGAGGAGGGCAAGAAGCCCGCCACGGGTACGCCGGTTCTGCTCGGCATCACCAAGGCGAGCTTGCAGACCCGCTCGTTCTTCTCGGCGGCGTCGTTCCAGGAGACAACGCGCGTGCTCACCGAAGCTGCCGTCAACGGCAAGGTGGACCCGCTCGAGGGCCTCAAGGAGAACGTCATTGTCGGCCGCCTGATCCCGGCCGGCACCGGCGCCTCGATGGCCCGGATCCGCGAAGTCGCGGTCAAGCGCGACAAGCTGATCCTCGACGAGCGCGAGAAGCAGCAGGCGGCGATCGTGCCGACGGCCCCGGAAGCGGAGCCGCTGGCGCTGCCGCCGGCGGAATAGGCCTCCGCAAGACTACGGTAACGACGAGAAGGCCGGCGTTTTGCCGGCCTTTTTGCTGCTTTGTTTCCCTGCTGCGGTGCAGGGACGCAGTTTGTTCATCTTCCCTTCAGGCAGAAAAGTGCTTTTGCTAGGGTGACTTAGACCGGCTGTTTGGCAGTGCCGGAGACGACGGAATCGATATGCTCGACTTGGCAATTGTAGGCGGCGGCCCCGGGGGGCTGATGAGCGCCTGGTATTTGAAGCGCAAACTCGGCGACCTTTGCCGCATCACCATCTTCGAGGCGTCGAACCGCCTGGGTGGCAAGGTCGTCACGCGCAAATTCGAAACCGCGCCTGCCATGTATGAGGCCGGCGTTGCCGAGATCTACGACTACTCGATGACGGGCCCCGATCCGCTGCGCGAGCTGATCCAGCATTTCGGCCTGCAGACGATCCCGATGGATGCCGAGCAGGTGCACCTCGACGGCGAGCTGCTCGCCGACGTCCCCGGCATGCGCCGCAAATACGGGCCGAAGACCGCGGCTGCGATCGAGGCGTTCCGCAAGCGCTGCAGCGACCTGGTGTCGCCGATCGAATATTACGAGGGCGTGGGATCCCACGACAATGAGCACCCCTGGGCCTACAAGACCGCCGAGCAGATCCTCGACGAAGAGGTCGAGGACGCGACCGCCAAGCGCTTCTTCAAGGTGATGGCGCGCTCCGACCTCGCGACCGAGAGCCACAACACCAACGGCCTCAACGCGCTGAAGAACTACGTGATGGATGTCGACGGCTATATCGGCCTGTATTCGATCCAGAACGGCAACGAGCAGCTGATCGATTGCCTGCGCTCGGAAGTCAATGCCGACATCCAGCTCAACCATCGCGTGCTCAAGGTCGGCAAGACCGAACAAGGCCGCTACCAGCTCAACATGATGAACGGCAAGGGGCCGGAGACGCGCGACTTCGATCTCGTGCTGGTCTGCCTGCCGCACTCCTGGCTCGCGACCATGCGCTGGGACGGCGAGGCGCTGCGCAAGTCGATGGTCAAGCACGTCGCCTATTTCGACCGGCCGGCGCATTATCTGCGCGTCTCGATCCTGTTCGACGAGCCGTTCTGGGGCGAGAAGATCCCGGGTGCCTGGTTCATGTCGGAAGCGTTCGGCGGCTGCTGCGTCTACAACGAGGGCGCGCGCCACGATGTCGGCAAGCACGGCGTGCTGAACTGGCTGATCGCGGGCTCCGATGCGCTCGCCTTCGCCAATCTCTCTGACCAGGAACTGATCGACGCCGCGCTGAAGTCGCTGCCTGCCTCGCTCGGCGATGCGCGCGAACACTTCCTCGAGGGCAATATCCATCGCTGGCTGTCGTCGGTCAACGCGCTGCCGGGCGGCCTGCCGGTGCGCGACGTCATGACCAACCACCGCCCCGAGCCGAAGCAGCACCCCGGCATCGTCGTGGTCGGCGACTATTTGTTCGATTCGACGCTGAACGGATTGCTCGATTCCTCCGATGCCGCGACCGACATCATCGTCACCGAGATGATGCGGCTGCGCCGCGCCCGCGCGCAGGACGAGGGCACGCTGTCCGACAGGATCGACCGCAGCTATTTCGAGAATTATCGCGGCGCCGGCCCCTACAGCGAAGTCTGGCGTAACTTCACCGACCCGGCCTATCTGACCGACCTGATCAAGACGGTCTGGGGCAGGGCGAAGGGCTACAAGCTCCTGATCGCGGGCTCCGCCAGCGGCGAACTGGTCGGCGCGCTGCGCGAGAGCGGCATCGATGCCTGGGGTATCGAGAACAACCGCTACATCCACGGCAAGACGCCGAAGGCGCTCAAGAAGTACAACAAGCTCGGCTCGATCGCCGACATGCCCTTCAAGGACAACGAGTTCGACTTCGTGTTCGAGACCTCGCTGTGCCATCTCGGCGAGAAGCAGGTCGTGCGCGGCGTGCGCGAGCTCAACCGCGTGGTCAAGAGCGGCGTCGTGTTCGCGTCGGTGACCTCGGACATGGCGCCCGCTGTGATCGATCGCTACGACCTGCTGCGCGGGGTGAAGAAGCTCGGCACCTGGTGGGAGTGGTCGGAATTGTTCTTCGGCAACGGCTTCGACCTGTCCATGCACCGCCGCGATTGCACCGATGCGCTGTGGACGCTGACGCTGGCCGCCAACAAGGGGCCGGGGCAGTGGTACGCCGACTCCGACAGCCTGCGCTATTCCTTCTTCGACAAGGTCGAAGCCGACCTCGACGACTAGCGGCAGCGACGACCAGTCCCTGACGCAAGGCGATCGGCCTTGCGTCAACCACGTGTCAAACGGCGGCAAACCGTGATCCCGATTCGACCGGAGCGTGTGCGCGCACCGGCCGTTCCAAACGCTTTGCCGAATTCATTGTGATCGCATAGGATTGTACCGGCAGCGTTCGCCGCTGTGGTTTCGATTTGCGGTCATGCCGGCCGTGGAGCATCGGTTGGTTTCATGGCGCCAAGACCTCCTGCATCAAGACCTCCTGCATCAGACGATCCGAATCGCGCATCGGCTGACGATCCCGAGCTGAAGAAGAAGCCTGCTTCCGTCCCCGGTCCGCCCGCTGCCGCCGCCAAGCCGGCCGCCGCGCCGGCTGACGACGAAGAGGATGAGGACGAGGACGACGAGTTCGAGCTCGATGACGATGATGACGAGGATCTCGTCGTCTTCACCGCCAAGGAAGCCGCCGGCGCGCTCTCCACGATCTATGGCTTCATCAGGCCGATCCTGACCAACTACAAGAAGCCGCTCGCATTCGTTGCCTTCGGCGTGCTGGTCGAGACGTTGTTCAACGTCATCATGCCCCTCAGCCTGAAGTTCCTGATCGACGATGCGCTCGGCGAGGAGGATTTCCAGGCCCTCTACAAGATCCTCGGCGTGCTCGCGGTGGCCGGCATCGTCACCTCGATCATCGCAGTCTGGTACGAGCGCTGGGACGCACGGCTTGGCGCCGGCATCATCGCCGACGTCCGGACGCGCATCTTCGAGCACGTCCAGAACCTGCCGTCGGCCTATTTCGCGCGGACCAAGCGCGGCGAGATACTGTCGCGCTTCTCGATCGATCTGTCGGCCTTCGAGGGTTCGGTCAAGACCTTTGCCAACAGCGCGGCGCTGCCGGGCCTCGAGTTGATCGCCGGCATCATCCTGATGCTGTTCCTGAACTGGCAGCTTGCCGTGGTCGCCTTGCTGGTGTTTCCGATCACGCTGATCGGGCCGCGCATCCTGACGCCGAAGGCGGTGCTGGCTAATTACGAGCAGAAGCAGAACGAAGCCGCGCTGCTCGGGACGGTGCAGGAGAACGTCGCCGCGCAGGCGGTGGTGAAGGCGTTCAACCTGCAACGCCGGGCGCTCGGCTGGTTCACGCTGCGCAACCGCGACGTCCGGGCCAAGGCCGCGTCAGCCATGTTCCTGTCGACCATGGTGGAGCGCACCGTCACCATCGCGGTGCTGCTGCTCCACCTCGTGGTGCTGGCGATCGGCGCCTATCTCGCCACCAAGGGCCAGATCACGGTCGGCACCTTCGTGACCTTCGAGAGCGCATTCTGGGAGGTGTCGTACAACATCGCCCATCTCATGCATTTCATCCCGGTGTCGATCTCGTCGGCGGCGGCGGTGCGGCACATCCAGGAGCTGCTCGACGAGCCGACCCGCGGCGCCGACCGGCCCGGCGCGCCGGATCTGCCGCGCATCACCAACGACATCTCCTTCGACCGCGTCACCTTCCAGTATGAGGGGGCGCAGACGCCGGTGCTCGACAATCTCAGCCTCAAGCTCAATGCGGGCAAGAGCATCGCGATCGTCGGTCCGAGCGGCTCGGGCAAGAGCACGCTGATCAACCTGATCCTGCGGCTCTACGTGCCGGACGAGGGCCGTGTCGCCATCGACGGCGTCGACATCCGACGGGTGACGCGCGAGTCGCTGCGGGCCAGCATGGCGGTCGTGTTCCAGGAGAACATGCTGTTCAACATGTCGATCCGCGAGAACATCCGGCTCGGCAAGGAAGGCGCGAGCGATGCGGAGGTCGAGGACGCGGCGAAGAAGGCCGAGATCCATCGCTACATCATGAGCCTGCCGCAGCGATACGACACGCCGGTCGGCGAGCGCGGCGATACCTTGTCGGGCGGCCAGCGCCAGCGCATCGCGATAGCGCGCGCGATCATCCGCAATCCGTCCGTGCTGCTGCTCGACGAGGCGACCTCGGCGCTCGACCAGACCACGGAAGCGGCGATCAACCGCACGCTGCTCAAGGTCGCCGAGGGTCGCACCATGATCTGGTCGACGCACCGATTGGCCTCGGTGGTCGAGATGGACGAGATCATCGTGATCTCCGGCGGCAGGGCGATCGAACGCGGCTCGCACGAGGAACTGCTGGCCCTGAATGGCGTCTACCGCAGGCTGTGGGACGACCAGGGGCATGTCCATCACGACGCTGATGACGAGGACGACGACGACGCGGACGATGATGAAGATGACGAGGATGAAGACGACGAGGATGAGGACGAAGACGAGGCGTGAGTCCCACGCCGCGTCGCCGGCGATGCTCGGACGCTAGATTCTTCTTTGACGCGTTTTCTTTACGCGAACCGGTACTCACTTCGCTCGAAAACGCTCTTGCTGATCGCGCCTCTACGCCCGGTCTGCGGCGTGCGGACGTTGCCGGAAGTGATTGGCGGACCGTGCCGCTGACGCCGCCGGCGAGCCTTGCAGCCTGCGCAGCGTGCCCCGGCCGAGATAGCCGAGGAAGCGCGCCCAGCGCTGGGCTTGCCAATAGGGCCCGCTGCCGACCGAGACCTCGCGGAAGTTGAATGCCTTGGCGTTCGACCAGGCATCGCACGCAGTCTTGACCGGATCGTCGTAATACGCGGTGATCTTCTCCTCACCCATGCCCTCGGTCGAAAGCCAGGCCGGGATGTGGACGTCGCAGAGCTGGGCCACGTCGGTGAACACCTTGTCGGTGCCGGTGCCGGTGACGGGGCAGGTGCTGGCGAAGGCATCACCGACCAGCGCGACGCCGGCCTGCCGATAGCCGGTGCTGACATAGATGTCGGCCGGCCTGATCTTGATGTCGCCGGCGACGCCGAATTCGCCGGTCAGCCGGCGCAGCCGCGGCAGTGCGGCATTCAGCGTCTCGACCGGATTGCGGCGCATCGCCCGCACCCAGGGATCGTCGGCCTGGCGATAGGTGAAGAGGTTGGCGCGCATCCGGTTCTCGACCGGAAACAGCGTGATGTAGGGAATGCGGTCGCTCGGCCGCTCCGAGAAATAGGTCATGGCCGCAAACGGGAAGGCGGGGCGGCCGACGGGTACGAAATCGAAGCCGAGCGAGATCGAGTGGCAGTGGCTGGTGATGAGCCGCTCGATGCCGAGCATCCGGCGCAGTCCGACATTCAGGCCGTTGGCGAGCACCACGAGGCGCGCCGAGATCTCCTCGCCACCGGCGAGCACGAGCTTCTGCCGCTCGGAGCTGGTCGCGACATTGACCACCTTGTCGCAAATGAACTCCGCCGACCCCGCGATCTCGTTCCGAATCGCACCGATCAATGTGTCGTACATGATGCCGTGTTGCCGGCTTGGCTGCCGGTCGAGCAAATAGCCGAATCGCGCGATCCAGTTCTCGCCG
Organism: Bradyrhizobium oropedii; assembly: GCF_020889685.1. Classification (GTDB taxonomy): domain Bacteria; phylum Pseudomonadota; class Alphaproteobacteria; order Rhizobiales; family Xanthobacteraceae; genus Bradyrhizobium; species Bradyrhizobium oropedii. Next base: position 40,420 of record NZ_JACMYO010000003.1, on the reverse strand, counting down.
TCCAGCGTCGCCGAACGGAGCACGGAATCGGCAATGCCAGTCTTGGCGAATCGCTCGAGCTGGAGGTCGCCGCTGATCTTCTCGACGCGGAAATCGAATGGGTAGACCTGGTGGGGGTCGATCAGCAGGCTCGGTATCCCGGCACGGCCGAGCATGGCGGCTGCGGTCGAGCCCGCAAGACCTCCGCCGATGATCGCGATGTCGGTGTACCGCATGAGAGCTTTCCGTGGCCGTGACCCCGATTTTTGCGCTGCGAATGGCAAATAAAGGCTTAGTTTCGAAGTTTGCCTTCAGGACGAAGTTGGGGAGAGTTGTTTCTATTCATGTTTTATCCGGGTAAATATATGAGTCGGGCGCGCGCCGGAGATTCGGGTAAGGGTGAGGGGAGGCGCCCAGGCTGTCATATTTCGTCGCGCGCCGCGTGTTGGCGAAATGCGAAATACGCAAGTGCTAGAGGCGTTTCTTGGCTTGTCGTTTTGCTTGACTTCACTACCTCTCGATTATACAAGGCGCTCACTTAACGACAGGCGGTGAGCTACGCCAGCGTCGGAACGGAACACCCCAAGGCCCTTTTTCAGGCGCCGGACGGGCACCAACCTCGACGAATGCCGCTCAAACGCTGTCGATGATAGCTAGGCAATGCCAGGACGATTTTAGTTCTCTTGAGCACGTCCTCTTGAGAGTGAATTCGGATGCATGACCTCGGTGGCGGACCGGACAGCGAACGCTGAACGGTTCGGGATCGCGGTCCTCTGTGGCGTCGATGCGCTTTCCGCTCAGTGATGAGTGGTTGGCGCGATTTCGCTTTGCGCGGGTGCTTGTTCCGCGTCGAGCGGGCCGTACGGGACGGCTAGTCCTGAGAAGAAATTTGCGGAGCCATTCAAGGTTTTCGCGCGAACTAAAGGGTGAAGGCTGCATGCCGACGATCAACCAGCTGATCGCAAAACCACGTGAAGTGCAGAAGTCGCGCAAGAAGGTGCCGGCGCTGCAGCAGTCGCCGCAGAAGCGCGGCGTGTGCACGCGCGTCTACACCACGACCCCGAAGAAGCCGAACTCGGCGCTTCGTAAGGTCGCCAAGGTGCGCCTGACCAACGGCTTCGAGGTGATCGGCTACATCCCGGGTGAAGGCCATAACCTGCAAGAGCACTCGGTGGTCATGATCCGCGGCGGCCGCGTCAAGGACTTGCCCGGCGTGCGCTACCACATCCTTCGCGGCGTGCTGGATACCCAGGGCGTCAAGAACCGTAAGCAGCGTCGTTCGAAGTACGGCGCGAAGCGTCCGAAGTAAGCAGGAAACGATCAGATGTCGCGTCGCCACTCTGCTGAGAAGCGTGAAGTTCTTCCGGATCCGAAGTTCGGGAACATCATCATTACGAAGTTCATGAACTCGGTGATGTACGCCGGGAAGAAGTCGGTTGCCGAAAACATCGTCTACGGTGCGCTCGGCATGATCGAGGCCAAGACCAAGCAGCCGCCGCTCGGCGTGTTCGAGCAGGCGCTCGAGAACGTCATGCCGACCATCGAGGTCCGTTCCCGCCGCGTCGGCGGTGCGACCTACCAGGTTCCGGTGGAAGTCCGTTCGGTGCGCCGTCAGGCGCTCGGCATTCGCTGGCTGATCTCGGCTGCCCGTGAGCGCAACGAGAAGACCATGACGGAGCGTCTCTCGGCTGAGCTGCTCGATGCGTCGAACAATCGCGGCAACGCCGTCAAGAAGCGTGAAGACGTGCACCGGATGGCGGAAGCCAACCGCGCCTTCTCGCACTATCGCTGGTAAGGCGAACAACGGAATTTAAGGAACAGTCTCATGCCCCGCCAACATGCCATCGAGGACTACCGTAACTTCGGTATCATGGCGCATATCGACGCCGGCAAGACCACGACCACCGAGCGCATCCTCTATTACACCGGCAAGAGCCACAAGATCGGCGAAGTGCACGAAGGTGCCGCGACGATGGACTGGATGGAGCAGGAGCAGGAGCGTGGCATCACGATCACGTCGGCTGCGACCACCGCGTTCTGGGCCGGCAAGCGTCTGAACATCATCGACACCCCCGGCCACGTCGACTTCACCATTGAGGTCGAGCGTTCGCTGCGCGTGCTCGACGGCGCCGTTTGCGTTCTCGACTCCAACCAGGGCGTCGAGCCGCAGACCGAAACCGTTTGGCGCCAGGGCGACAAGTACAAGGTTCCGCGCATCGTCTTCGCCAACAAGATGGACAAGACCGGTGCCGACTTCTTCAAGTGCCTGTCCGACATCGTCGACCGCCTTGGCGCGAAGCCGATCGCGATCCAGCTTCCGATCGGTGCCGAGAACAACTTCAAGGGTCTCGTCGACCTCGTGAAGATGAAGGGCGTCATCTGGAACGATGAATCGCTCGGCGCGAAGTTCGACTATGTCGATATCCCGGAAGACCTCGTCGAGCAGGCCAAGGAATACCGCGAGAAGATGGTGGAAGCCGCCGTCGAGCTCGACGACGACGCTTTGGCTGCCTTCCTCGACGGCAAGGAGCCGGACGAGGCGACCCTGAAGCGCCTGATCCGCAAGGCCGTGCTGACCGGCGCGTTCTATCCGGTGCTGTGCGGCTCCGCGTTCAAGAACAAGGGCGTGCAGCCGCTGCTCGACGCCGTGGTCGACTACCTGCCGTCGCCGGTCGACGTGCCCGCGATCAAGGGCACCGACGATGACGGCAACGAAGTCGTGCGCCATGCGGACGACAAGGAGCCGCTGGCGCTGCTCGCGTTCAAGATCATGGACGACCCCTTCGTCGGCACCATCACGTTCTGCCGCATTTATTCCGGCATCCTGCAGTCGGGCACCGGCGTGGTGAACTCGACCCGCGAGAAGAAAGAGCGTATCGGCCGCATGCTGCTGATGCATGCGAACAACCGCGAAGACATCAAGGAAGCCTATGCCGGCGACATCGTCGCGCTGGCTGGCCTGAAGGAAGCGCGCACCGGTGACACGCTGTGCGATCCCGACAAGCAGGTCATCCTCGAGAAGATGGAATTCCCGGAGCCGGTGATCGAGATCGCGATCGAGCCGAAGTCGAAGGCCGACCAGGAAAAGCTCGGCGTGGCGCTTGCCAAGCTCGCTGCGGAGGATCCGTCGTTCCGCGTGTCGACCGACCAGGAGTCCGGCCAGACCATTCTCAAGGGCATGGGCGAACTGCATCTCGACATCAAGGTCGACATCCTCAAGCGCACCTACAAGGTCGATGCCAACATCGGCGCGCCGCAGGTGGCGTTCCGTGAGCGCGTGACCAAGAAGGCCGAAGTCAAGTACACGCACAAGAAGCAGACCGGCGGTACCGGTCAGTTCGCCGAAGTGTCGATCGTCGTCGAGCCGAACGAGCCCGGCAAGGGCTACGAGTTCGAATCGAAGATCGTCGGCGGTGCGGTGCCGAAGGAATACATCCCCGGCGTCGAAAAGGGCCTCAACAGCGTGATGGGCTCCGGCGTCGTCGCGGGCTTCCCGGTGGTGGACGTCAAGGTGCAGCTGGTCGACGGCAAGTATCACGACGTCGACTCCTCGGCGCTGGCGTTCGAAATCGCGTCGCGGGCTGCGTTCCGCGAGGCGCTGACGAAGGGCAAGTCCGTTCTGCTCGAGCCGATCATGAAGGTCGAGGTGGTGACCCCGGAAGACTACACCGGTTCGGTCATCGGCGACCTGAATTCCCGGCGCGGCCAGATCCAGGGCCAAGACATGCGCGGCAACGCCAACGTCATCAATGCGATGGTGCCGCTCATGAACATGTTCGGTTACGTGAATAACCTGCGCTCGATGAGCCAGGGTCGCGCAACCTTCACGATGCAGTTCGATCACTACGCCGAAGCTCCGGCGAACGTGTCGGCTGAAGTCCAGAAAAAGTTTGCTTGATTGTCGTTGGTTCGCAACTAACGACTGAACGGAGAGTCAAATGGCCAAAGCAAAATTCGAGCGTAACAAGCCCCACTGCAACATCGGCACCATCGGTCACGTCGACCATGGCAAGACCTCGCTGACCGCAGCGATCACCAAGGTGCTTGCAGAAACCGGCGGCGCGACGTTCACCGCCTACGACCAGATCGACAAGGCGCCGGAAGAGAAGGCGCGCGGCATCACGATCTCGACCGCTCACGTCGAGTACGAGACGCAGAACCGCCACTACGCGCACGTCGACTGCCCCGGCCACGCCGACTACGTCAAGAACATGATCACCGGTGCCGCCCAGATGGACGGCGCGATCCTGGTCGTGTCGGCTGCTGACGGCCCGATGCCGCAGACCCGCGAGCACATCCTGCTCGCCCGCCAGGTCGGCGTTCCCGCACTCGTCGTGTTCCTGAACAAGTGCGACATGGTCGACGATCCGGAACTGCTCGAGCTCGTCGAAATGGAAGTCCGCGAACTGCTCTCGAGGTACGAATTCCCGGGCGACACCATCCCGATCATCAAGGGTTCGGCGCTCGCCGCCCTCGAAGACAAGGACAAGAAGCTCGGCCACGACGCGGTTCTCGAGCTGATGCGCGCCGTCGACGAGAGCATCCCGCAGCCGGCCCGTCCGATCGACCAGCCGTTCCTGATGCCGGTTGAAGACGTGTTCTCGATCTCCGGTCGCGGCACCGTGGTGACCGGCCGTGTCGAGCGCGGCGTCATCAAGGTCGGCGAGGAAATCGAAATCGTCGGTCTGCGCGACACCCAGAAGACGATCGTCACGGGCGTCGAAATGTTCCGCAAGCTGCTCGATCAGGGCCAGGCCGGCGACAACATCGGCGCGCTGCTCCGCGGTACCAAGCGCGAGGAAGTCGAGCGTGGCCAGGTGCTGTGCAAGCCGGGTTCGGTCAAGCCGCACACCAAGTTCAAGGCCGAGGCTTACATCCTCACCAAGGAAGAGGGCGGTCGTCACACCCCGTTCTTCACCAACTACCGTCCGCAGTTCTACTTCCGCACCACCGACGTGACCGGTGTCGTGCATCTGCCCGAAGGCACCGAAATGGTGATGCCGGGCGACAACATCGCGATGGAAGTGCACCTGATCGTGCCGATCGCGATGGAAGAGAAGCTCCGCTTCGCGATCCGCGAAGGTGGCCGCACCGTCGGCTCGGGCGTCGTCTCCGCCATCATCGAGTAATAAGCGAACAGGATTGGCGGGTAGCGGATGAAATCATCCGCTGCCCGTTAGCCACCATTCGCAGATAAGACGACAGAGAAAGACAGCGGCAATGAACGGCCAAAATATTCGTATCCGTCTCAAGGCGTTCGACCATCGGATCCTCGATACGTCGACCCGTGAGATCGTGAACACGGCGAAGCGCACCGGTGCTCAGGTTCGCGGACCGATTCCGCTGCCGACCCGGATTGAGAAGTTCACCGTCAACCGTTCGCCGCACGTTGACAAGAAGAGCCGCGAGCAATTCGAGATGCGCACTCACAAGCGCCTCCTCGACATTGTCGACCCGACCCCGCAGACCGTCGATGCGCTGATGAAGCTCGACCTGGCCGCCGGTGTCGACGTCGAGATCAAGCTCTAAGGTTTTGGATTTTTACGTCCGCCGCTTGTGGACAGAAAGACAGGAAGCACGCCGATGCGCTCCGGAGTGATCGCACAAAAGGTCGGGATGACGCGGGTCTTTACGGAGACCGGTGAGCATATCCCTGTGACCGTGCTGAAGTTGGGCAACTGCCAGGTGCTGGGCCACCGCACGACCGAGAAGAACGGCTATGTCGCTCTTCAGCTCGGCTCGGGCGCCCGCAAGACGGTGTACATGCCCAAGGCCGAACGCGGCCAGTTCGCGGTCGCCAAGGTGGAGCCGAAGCGCAAGCTCGCCGAGTTCCGCGTGTCCGAGGACGCGCTGATCCCGGTCGGCGCGGAAATCCAGGCGGACCATTTCGTGGTCGGCCAGTTTGTCGACGTGACCGGCACCTCGATCGGCAAGGGCTTTGCCGGCGGCATGAAGCGCTGGAATTTCGGCGGTCTGCGCGCCACCCACGGTGTGTCGGTGTCGCACCGTTCGATCGGTTCGACCGGTGGCCGTCAGGACCCCGGCAAGACCTTCAAGAACAAGAAGATGCCCGGCCACATGGGCGTCGACCGCATCACCACGCTCAATCTGCGCGTGGTTTCGACCGACGTTGAGCGCGGCCTGATCCTCGTCGAAGGCGCCGTTCCCGGCTCCAAGGGCGGCTGGATCTCGGTGCGCGACGCGGTCAAGAAGCCGCTGCCGAAGGAAGCCCCGAAGCCCGGCAAGTTCAAGGTTGCCGGCGGCGACGCTGCTGAAGCCGTGGCCGAGAAGGAGGGCGTGTGAGATGGAACTGAAAGTCACCACCCTTGAAGGCAAGGACGCTGGCTCGGTCCAGCTCTCGGACGAGATTTTCGGTCTCGAGCCGCGCAAGGACATCATTCAGCGCTGCGTGCAGTGGCAGCTGAACAAGCGGCAGGCCGGCACGCACAAGACCCAGGGCCGTGCCGACGTCTGGCGCACCGGCAAGAAGATGTACAAGCAGAAGGGCACCGGCGGCGCCCGTCACGGCTCGGCCCGCGTGCCCCAGTTCCGCGGCGGTGGCCGTGCGTTCGGTCCGGTCGTTCGCTCGCATGCGACCGACCTGCCGAAGAAGGTGCGCGCGCTGGCGCTGAAGCATGCGCTGTCGGCCAAGGCCAAGGACGGCGGGTTGATCGTGATCGACAACGCCGCGCTCGAGGCCGCCAAGACCAAGGCGCTGCTCGGTCACTTCTCCGGACTCGGGCTCACCAACGCGCTGATCATCGACGGCGCCGAGCTGAACGCCGGTTTCGCGACCGCGGCCCGCAACATCCCGAACATCGACGTGCTGCCGATCCAGGGCATCAACGTCTACGACATTCTCCGCCGCCACAAGCTGGTGCTGACCAAGGCTGCGGTTGATGCGCTGGAGGCGCGCTTCAAATGAAGAACATCGACCCGCGCCACTACGACGTCATCATCTCTCCTGTCGTGACGGAAAAGGCGACGCTCGCCTCCGAGCACAACAAGGTGCTGTTCAAGGTCGCCGGCAAGGCCACCAAGCCGCAGATCAAGGAAGCGGTCGAGAAGCTGTTCGACGTCAAGGTGAAGAGCGTCAACACTCTCGTTCGCAAGGGCAAGACCAAGGTGTTCCGCGGCAATCTCGGCTCGCAGTCGGACACCAAGCGCGCGATCGTGACCCTTGAAGAGGGCCACCGCATCGACGTGACTACCGGACTATAAGGCGCAACGACGATGGCATTGAAAACCTACAATCCCACGACGCCGGGCCAGCGCCAGCTGGTCATGGTCGATCGTTCGGCGCTCTACAAGGGCAAGCCGGTGAAGACGCTGACCGAGGGCAAGCTCGGCAATGGCGGTCGCAACAACACCGGTCGCATCACCGTGCGTTTCCGCGGCGGCGGCCACAAGAAGGCCTACCGCACCGTCGACTTCCGCCGCGACAAGGTGGACATGCCGGCGGTCGTGGAACGGCTCGAGTACGATCCGAACCGCACCGCGTTCATCGCGCTGATCAAGTATCAGGACGGTGAGCTGGCCTACATCCTGGCGCCGCAGCGTCTGGCCGCGGGCGACACCGTCGTCGCCGGCAACTATGTCGACGTGAAGCCGGGCAACGTCATGCCGCTCGGCAACATGCCTGTCGGCACGATCGTGCACAACATCGAGCTGAAGATCGGCAAGGGCGGCCAGCTGGCGCGCTCCGCCGGTACCTACGCCCAGGTTGTCGGCCGCGACCAGGACTACGTGATTGTCCGCCTGAATTCGGGCGAGCAGCGTCTCGTGCACGGCCGTTGCCGCGGCACGATCGGCGCGGTCTCGAACCCGGATCACATGAACATCTCGATCGGCAAGGCCGGTCGCACCCGCTGGCTCGGCTGGCGTCCGCACAACCGCGGCGTCGTCATGAACCCGATCGATCACCCGCACGGCGGTGGTGAAGGTCGTACCTCGGGCGGTCGCCACCCGGTTACTCCGTGGGGCAAGCCGACCAAGGGCAAGAAGACCCGCACCAACAAGTCGACCAACAAATTCATTCTCCTCAGCCGCCACAAGCGGAAGAAGTAAGGAACGCCGGACATGGTTCGTTCAGTCTGGAAAGGCCCGTTCGTCGAGGGTTCTCTGCTCAAGAAGGCAGATGCCGCCCGCGCGTCCGGCCGTCACGACGTCATCAAGATCTGGAGCCGCCGCTCGACCATCCTGCCGCAGTTCGTCGGCCTGACGTTCGGCGTCTATAACGGCCACAAGCACGTGCCGGTGGCAATCAACGAGGAAATGGTGGGTCACAAGTTCGGCGAGTTCTCGCCGACCCGGACCTTCCACGGCCATTCGGGCGACAAGAAAGCCAAGAAGGCTTGAGGATTAACCGATGAGCAAACCAAAGCGCGAACGTAGCCTCGCGGACAATGAGGCCAAGGCCGTCGCCCGCATGCTGCGCGTCAGCCCGCAGAAGCTCAACCTGGTGGCGCAGCTGATCCGCGGCCGCAAGGCGTCCGCTGCGCTCGCCGACCTGCAGTTCTCGCGCAAGCGGATCGCGGTCGACGTCAAGAAGTGCCTGGAATCGGCGATCGCGAACGCCGAGAACAACCATGACCTCGAAGTCGACGATCTCGTCGTCGCCGAGGCGCATGTCGGCAACGGCATCGTGATGAAGCGTTTTGCTCCGCGCGGCCGTGGCCGTTCGGGCCGTGTGTTCAAACCGTTCTCGCACCTGACCATCGTGGTTCGTCAGGTCGAGGCCGAGGCAAGCGCTTAAAGCGGCGCAGGAGAAGACGATGGGTCAAAAGATCAATCCAATCGGGCTGCGTCTCGGCATCAACCGGACCTGGGACTCCCGTTGGTTCGCCGGCAAGCAGGAATACGGCAAGCTGCTGCATGAAGACGTCAAGATCCGTGAGATCCTGCACAAGGAGCTCAAGCAGGCGGCCGTCGCCCGCATCGTGATCGAGCGTCCGCACAAGAAGTGCCGGGTGACGATCCACTCGGCTCGTCCGGGCGTCGTAATCGGCAAGAAGGGCGCCGACATCGACAAGCTGCGCAAGAAGGTCGCCGACATCACTTCGTCGGACGTCGTGATCAACATCGTCGAAATCCGCAAGCCGGAGCTCGACGCGACCCTGGTCGCCGAATCGATTGCCCAGCAGCTCGAGCGCCGCGTGGCGTTCCGCCGCGCCATGAAGCGCGCCGTGCAGTCGGCGATGCGTCTCGGTGCCGGTGGCATCCGCATCAACTGCTCGGGCCGTCTCGGCGGCGCCGAAATCGCGCGCATGGAGTGGTACCGCGAGGGCCGCGTGCCGTTGCACACCCTGCGCGCCGACGTCGATTATGGCGTTGCCACCGCGTTCACGACCTTCGGCACCTGCGGCGTCAAGGTCTGGATCTTCAAGGGCGAGATCCTCGAGCACGACCCGATGGCCCAGGACAAGAAGATGGCCGAGGGCGATAACACCCCGCGTTCGCGCCGCGACGCCGCTTGAGGCAAAGCAGGAATTTGAGGGCTTAAAGCCATGATGCAACCTAAGAAAACGAAGTTCCGGAAGGCGCATAAGGGCCGTATCCACGGCGTCGCGACCTCTGGCGCGACGTTGGCGTTCGGCCAGTTCGGCCTGAAGGCGATGGAGCCTGAGCGCGTCACCGCCCGCCAGATCGAAGCCGCCCGTCGCGCGCTGACCCGTCACATGAAGCGCGCCGGCCGCGTCTGGATCCGCGTGTTCCCGGACGTGCCGGTGTCGAAGAAGCCCGCCGAAGTCCGCATGGGCTCCGGCAAGGGTGCGCCGGAATTGTGGGTGGCGCGGGTCAAGCCGGGCCGCGTGATGTTTGAGATCGACGGCGTGACGGTGCAGACCGCCAAGGAGGCGCTGACGCTCGCTGCCGCCAAGCTGCCGATCAAGACGCGCTTCGTTGCGCGCATTGCGGAGTAATCGCCATGGCCGAGATGAAAGTTGAAGACATTCGCGCGATGAGCGACGACCAGCGGGAAGACGCGGTCCTGAACCTGAAGAAGGAACGCTTCAACCTGCGTTTCCAGCGCGCCACCGGGCAGCTGGAGAACACGTCGCGGATGCGGGAAGCCCGCCGCGATATCGCTCGTATCAAGACCATCGCCGCGCAGCAGCGCGCGAAGAAGAAGTAAGGGGCCAGCTATGCCGAAACGTACTCTGCAGGGCGTGGTCGTCAGCGACAAGCAAGCCAAGACGATCGTGGTGCGGGTCGATCGCCGCTTCACCCACCCGATCTACAAGAAGACGATCCGCCGTTCCAAGAACTACCACGCGCACGACGAGAACAACCAGTTCAAGCCGGGCGACATGGTCTGGATCGAGGAATCGAAGCCGATCTCGAAGCTGAAGCGCTGGACCGTGGTCCGGGGCGAACACAAGAAAACGGCCTGATTTCTTCGGCCTGGCCGAAGTACTTCAGGGAAATTTTGAGCGCGCTAAAGCGCAGAAAGAGGACGAGGTGCATCAATGATTCAGATGCAGACCAACCTCGACGTGGCCGATAATTCAGGCGCACGCCGTGTCATGTGCATCAAGGTTCTTGGAGGTTCCAAGCGCCGCTATGCCACCGTGGGCGACGTTATCGTTGTGTCGATCAAGGAAGCCATTCCGCGTGGCAAGGTGAAGAAGGGCGACGTGATGAAGGCCGTTGTGGTCCGGGTCCGCAAGGACATCCGCCGCGTCGACGGTTCGGTCATCCGCTTCGACCGCAACGCCGCCGTGCTGATCAACAATCAGTCCGAGCCGGTCGGCACCCGTATCTTCGGGCCGGTGCCGCGCGAGCTGCGCGCCAAGAACCACATGAAGATCATTTCGCTCGCGCCGGAGGTGCTGTGATGGCTGCCAAGATCCGCAAGGGCGACAAGGTGATGGTGCTCACCGGCCGCGACAAGGGTCGCACCGGCGAGGTGTTCGAGGTGCGTCCGGACGAGAACAAGGCTCTCGTTCGCGGCATCAACATGGTGAAGCGTCACCAGAAGCAGAGCCAGACCCAGGAAGGCGGCATCATCTCCAAGGAGATGCCGATCAACCTGTCCAACATTGCGTATGTCGGCAAGGACGGAAAGCCGACCCGCATTGGGTTCAAGATTCAGGCCGATGGCAAGAAGGTCCGCGTTGCCAAGAGCTCGGGAGCAGAGATCGATGGCTGATACCGCTTACACGCCGCGCCTGCGCGCGGAGTTCGACAAGAATATCCGCGGCATGATGACCGAGAAGTTCGGTTATGCCAACGTGATGCAGGTGCCGCGCCTGGACAAGGTCGTGCTCAACATGGGCGTCGGCGATTCCGTCAACGACCGTAAGAAGGCCGAGACCGCCGCTGCCGAGCTGAGCCAGATCGCCGGCCAGAAGGCGATCGTGACCTATTCCCGGATCGCGATCGCGACCTTCAAGCTGCGTGAGAACCAGCCGATCGGCTGCAAGGTCACGCTGCGCAAGGCCCACATGTACGAGTTCATCGACCGTCTGATCAACGTGGCGCTGCCCCGCGTCCGCGACTTCCGCGGCCTGAACCCGAAGAGCTTTGACGGCCGCGGCAACTACTCGCTCGGCATCAAGGAGCACATCATTTTCCCCGAGATCGACTTCGAGAAAGTCTCGGAAGCGCGTGGCATGGACATCACGGTCTGCACCACCGCCAAGACCGACGACGAGGCCCGCGCCTTGTTGACCGCTTTCAATTTCCCGTTCCGGCAGTGAGTAGCTGAACCAAAGCCACTCAAACGCGGATACCCAGGAGCCAAGCATGGCAAAGAAGAGTTCAATCGAGAAGAACAACCGGCGCAAGCGGATGGCGAAGAACGCCGGCCCGCGCCGCGAGAAGCTGAAGGCGATCATCGCCGACAAGACCATTCCGATGGAAGAGCGCTTCGCGGCGACGCTGAAGCTTGCCGAGATGCCGCGCAACTCGTCGCCGACCCGCATCCGCAACCGCTGCGAACTGACCGGACGTCCGCGTTCGAACTATCGCAAGAACAAGCTCTCGCGCATCGCGCTGCGTGAACTCGGCTCCAAGGGCCTGGTTCCCGGGCTCGTGAAGTCGAGCTGGTAAGGAGGGTCGGAACAATGTCTACGCACGATCCGATCAGCGATCTCATCACCCGCATCCGCAACGCGCAGATGCGTTCGAAGTCCAAGGTTTCGACCCCGGGCTCGAAGATGCGCGCCAACGTGCTCGAGGTGCTGAAGTCCGAGGGTTATATCCGCGGCTACGCCAGCGTCGAGCATGCCTCGGGCCGCAGCGAGCTCGAGATCGAACTGAAGTATTTCGACGGCGAGCCCGTCATCCGCGAGATCGAGCGGGTGTCGAAGCCGGGCCGCCGCGTTTACGCCTCGGTGAAGAACCTGCCGCGCGTGAACAACGGTCTCGGCATTTCGGTGTTGTCGACGCCGAAGGGAATCATGGCTGACCACGAGGCGCGCGACGCCAACGTGGGCGGCGAAGTTCTCTTCACGGTGTTCTGAGGAAGGATTTTACGATGTCACGTATCGGCAAAAGGCCGGTGGCGATCCCGTCGGGTGTGACGGCAAGCGTCGAGGGCCAGACGGTGAAGGTGAAGGGGCCGAAGGGCCAGCTTCAGTTCGTCGTGCATGACGACGTCGAGGTGAAGTTCGAGAACGGCCAGGTCAAGGTCGCTCCGCGCGTCAAGACCAACCGCGCGCAGGCGATGTACGGCACCGCGCGCGCGCAGGTCGCCAACCTCGTCGAGGGCGTCACCAAGGGCTTCGAGAAGAAGCTCGAGATCACCGGCGTCGGTTACCGCGCCGCGATGCAGGGCAAGAACCTGCAGCTCGCGCTCGGCTACAGCCACGACGTGGTCTACGCGATCCCGGAAGGCATCACCATCGCGGTGCCGAAGCCGACCGAGATCACGATCACCGGCAACGATCCGCAGCGCGTCGGCCAGGTCGCCGCCGAGATCCGCGCCTACCGTCCGCCGGAGCCCTACAAGGGCAAGGGCGTGAAGTACGCCAACGAATTCATCTTCCGCAAGGAAGGCAAGAAGAAGTAACGGAGCCGGTCATGTCACTCAAGGTTACGAATGCCCGGCGCAAGCAGCGCGTGCGCCTTGCGCTTCGCCGCTCGGCAGGCGGCCGTCCGCGGCTGTCGGTGTTCCGCTCGTCCAAGCACATCTACGCCCAGGTCATCGACGACCAGAAGGGCGAGACGCTCGCGTCCGCCTCGTCGCTCGAGAAGACCATGCGCGACGCCGGCAAGACCGGCGCCGACATCGATGCGGCGAAGGCGGTCGGCAAGCTGCTCGCGGAACGCGCGGCGCAGAAGGGCGTCAAGGAAGTCGTGTTCGATCGCGGCGCCTACATCTATCACGGGCGCGTCAAGGCGCTCGCGGATGCAGCGCGCGAAGGCGGATTGAGCTTCTAAACGAATCGAACGATTACAAGGCAAGAGGCGTAAGGCCTCCTAGAGATTGGAAAACACCATGGCAGGTGAACGCGAACGCGGCGGCCGCGAACGGAGCAGGGAGCGCGAGGAGCGCGACAGCGAGTTCGTCGACAAGCTCGTCCACATCAATCGCGTGGCGAAGGTCGTCAAGGGCGGCAAGCGCTTCGGTTTCGCAGCGCTGGTCGTGATCGGCGACCAGAAGGGCCGGGTCGGTTTCGGCCACGGCAAGGCGCGCGAAGTGCCGGAAGCGATCCGCAAGGCGACCGAATCGGCGAAGCGCAATCTGACCCGTGTCGCGCTGCGCGAAGGCCGCACGCTGCATCACGACGTCGCCGGCCGTCACGGCGCCGGCCGCGTCTATCTGCGTACCGCTCCGGCGGGTACCGGCATCATCGCCGGCGGCCCGATGCGCGCGGTGTTCGAGACGCTCGGCATCCAGGACGTGGTGGCGAAGTCGATCGGCTCGTCGAATCCCTACAACATGGTTCGCGCGACTTTCGACGCGCTGAAGCATCAGGATTCGCCGCGCTCGGTGGCTGCGCGCCGCAACATCAAGGTCTCCACCCTGCAGTCGCGCCGCGTCGGCGGCGACGCCGAAGTGGTGGCGGAATAACCCGCGCGACCAGCGCTTTCTGGAGTTCAAGACGATGGCCAAGGCCAGCAAGACGATCAAGGTCGAGCAGACCGGCAGCGCAATCCGCCGCCATCACTCGCAGCGTTCGACGCTGATCGGCCTCAAGCTCAACAAGATCGGCCGGGTTGCCGAGCTGCAGGATACCCCTGAAGTTCGCGGCATGATCAGCAAGGTTCAGCATCTCGTCCGCGTCGTCGGCGAGTAAGCAGAGATAAGGAGAAGGGCGATGAAGCTCAGCGATATCGCCGACAACGCCGGCTCGCGCAAGAAGCGCATGCGTGTCGGCCGTGGCATCGGTTCCGGCAAGGGCAAGACCTCGGGCCGCGGCGGCAAGGGCCAGACCGCGCGTTCGGGCGTCCGCATCAAGGGTTTCGAAGGCGGCCAGATGCCGGTGCATCGCCGTCTGCCGAAGCGCGGCTTCAACAACATCTTCCGGCTCGACTTCGCCGAGATCAATCTCGACCGTCTGCAGGAAGCGATCGACAACAAGCTGGTCGACGCGAGCGCGACGGTGAACGTCGAAACGCTGGTCAAGGCCGGCGTGCTGCGCCGCGCCAAGGACGGCCTGCGGCTGCTGGGCCGCGGCGAGATCAAGACCAAGCTGACCATCGAAGCGCACGGCGCTTCCAAGTCGGCCATTGCTGCGGTCGAGAAGGCCGGCGGCTCGGTCAAGATCCTGGCCCCCGCCAAGGACGAAGGCGAGGCGGCGTAACATCTGCGTCATTGCCCGCCGCCTGGGCGGGCAATCCGCGGATCGAATGATGGACTTATCGAGGCCGAGCACCAGATAATGTCCGGTGTCTGCCGACTGGCCGAGGGGATTTGATCTCCGGGGCCGTCGGCGAAGCGGGCTCCGGGAGAAAGCCGAACATGGTCTCAGCAGCCGAACAACTTGCCGCAAACCTCAATTTCGGATCTCTGGCGAAAGCCGACGAGCTGAAGAAGCGCATCTGGTTCACCCTGGGTGCGCTGCTTGTTTATCGGCTGGGCACCTACATCCCGCTGCCGGGCATCGATCCCAACATCTGGGAGCAGGTGTTCCGCAGCCAGTCCGGCGGCATCCTCGGCATGTTCAACATGTTCGCCGGCGGCGGCATCCACCGCATGGCGATCTTCGCGCTGAACATCATGCCGTACATTTCGGCATCGATCATCGTCCAGCTCTTGACCACCGTGTCGCCGCAGCTCGAGGCGCTCAAGAAGGAAGGCGAGGCGGGCCGCAAGACGCTGAACCAGTACACCCGCTATCTGACGGTGATCCTGGCGCTGTTCCAGTCTTACGGCATCGCGATCGGCCTCGAAGGCGCCGGCAATGTCGTCAGCGACCCCGGCATGTTCTTCCGGATCTCGACCGCGATCACGCTGACCGGCGGCACCATGTTCCTGATGTGGCTCGGCGAGCAGATCACCTCGCGCGGCATCGGCAACGGTATCTCGCTGATCATCCTGTCCGGCATCGTCGCCGAGTTGCCCTCGGCGCTCGCCAACATGCTGGAACTCGGCCGCCAGGGCGCGATGTCGACCGGCTTGATCCTGATCGTCATCTTGATGGCGGTCGCCGTGATTGCCTTCATCGTGTTCATGGAGCGTGCGCAGCGCCGGCTCCTGATCCAGTATCCGAAGCGCCAGGTCGGCAACAAGATGTTCGAGGGCCAGTCCTCGCATCTGCCGCTCAAGCTCAACACCTCGGGCGTGATTCCGCCGATCTTTGCCTCGTCGCTGCTGCTGCTGCCGACCACGGTCGCGAACTTCAACGCCGGCAAGGGACCGGAGTGGTTCCAGTGGCTCACCACCCAGCTCAGCCACGGCCGTCCGCTGTTCCTGCTGATGTATCTCGCGTTGATCGTGTTCTTCGCGTTCTTCTACACCGCAATCGTGTTCAACCCGACCGAGACCGCGGACAATCTGAAGAAGCATGGCGGCTTCATCCCCGGCATCCGGCCCGGTGAGCGTACCGCCGAATACATCGACTACGTGCTGTCGCGCATCACCGTGCTCGGCGCGATCTATCTCGCGATCGTCTGCCTGATTCCTGAAATTCTGATTTCCTACGCCTCGGTCCCGTTCTACTTTGGCGGCACTTCGCTCCTGATCGTCGTCAGCGTGACGATGGATACGGTGTCGCAGGTGCAGGGCTATCTGCTCGCGCATCAGTATGAAGGGTTGATCAGGAAGTCGAAGCTCAGGGGAGGCCGCCGTCGCTGATCGCGGCGCGGCTTCAAACTCAAAACACAGGTGTGCGGAATTCGCCCACCTAGCCGGGGGGCGAAACAGATATGAGATTGATCCTTTTGGGGCCGCCGGGCTCGGGCAAGGGAACCCAGGCGCAGCGGCTGGTGCACAGGCACGGCATCGTTCAGCTCTCGACCGGCGAGATGTTGCGTGCTGCGGTTGCCGCGGGCACGCCGATCGGCTTGCAGGCCAAGGAGATCATGGCCAATGGCGGCCTGGTTCCCGACGAGGTCGTGGTGGGAATCATCGCCGACCGGATCGACGAGCCCGATGCCAAGAAGGGTTTTATCCTGGACGGTTTCCCGCGCACCGTGCCGCAGGCCGCGGCGCTCGACGAACTCCTCAAGAAGAAGCACCTCAAGCTCGATGCCGTCGTTGAGCTGCGCGTCAACGAGAGCGCGCTGCTCGCCCGCGTTGAGAAGCGCGCCGAGGAAACCCGCGCGCGCGGCGAGGAAGTGCGGCTCGACGATACGCCGGAAGTGCTGACGAAGCGCCTCGCGCAGTACCGCTCGATGACGGAACCGCTGATTCACTATTATTCGGAGCGGCGGAAGCTCTTGACGGTCGATGGCATGATGACCATCGAGCACGTGACCCGCGAGATCAACCGGATCCTGACCGCGCTCGGCGCGCTGGAACCGAAGGAGCACGAGGAGCCCAAGGCGACTTCCCGGGCGGCCAAGAAGGCCTCCAAGGCGGCCAAGAAGGCCTCCAAGGCGGCCAAGAAGACCAACAAGAAGACCACCAAGAAACCGGCCAAGAAGGCTGCCGAATCTGCCAAAAAGGCCGCCAGACCGGCCGGGAAGGCCGCCAAGGCGGCCTCCAAGGCCAAAGGCGCCGGCAAAGGGGCCAGGAAGGCTGCGAAGAAGCCGGCCAAAAAGGCCGCAAAGAAGGCCGCTGGTGCCGCGAATGCCCGCAAGGGTGCAAAAGTCGCCAAAAAGGCGGCAAAAAAGCTCACGAAAAAGCGAGCTAAACGCTAGGAGCGGTTGACGAAACCGACATGAATCCTTTAATAAGCCCCGCATCCAAGTTGGATAGTTTTATGACGATGCCGGGCCCCGAAGGACACAAGGGGAAGGGCGTCGTGTTCGCGTTTGTGGACACAAGCCCGCAAGTAGCAAGCACTTGAGAAGCCCGTATCCGTGATGGAGCGGCGACAGGAGAGAAGTCCGTGGCCCGTATTGCCGGCGTCAACATTCCTACCAACAAGCGCGTGCTGATCGCGCTTCAGTACATCCATGGTATTGGCCAGAAGAACGCGGCCGACATCATCGAGAAGGTCAAGATCCCCGCGGACCGTCGCGTCAACCAGTTGACCGACCAGGAAGTCCTGCAGATCCGCGAAGTCATCGACCGTGACTATCTGGTCGAGGGCGACCTCCGTCGTGAGGTCGGCATCAACATCAAGCGGCTGATGGACCTCGGCTGCTATCGCGGCCTGCGTCATCGTCGCGGTCTGCCGGTGCGCGGTCAGCGCACCCACACCAATGCGCGTACGCGCAAGGGTCCTGCCAAGGCGATCGCCGGCAAGAAGAAGTAAGTTTTGCGAATTGCAGGTGGGGAGCAGCGAATCGAAATTCGCTGCTCGCCATTTGCGTTTTGAGGTGTAGCCGCTGGCACTACGGCGGCGTTTGAGATCACAGGAAAGGTTAGAAATGGGCAAGGAAGCCACCCGCGTACGCCGCCGCGAACGCAAGAACATCGCCTCCGGCATCGCGCACGTGAATTCGTCGTTCAACAACACGACCATCACCATCACCGACGCACAGGGCAACACCATCGCCTGGTCGTCGGCCGGCACCATGGGTTTCAAGGGCTCGCGCAAGTCGACCCCTTATGCCGCTCAGGTTGCGGCGGAAGACGTCTCCAAGAAGGCGCAGGAACACGGCATGCGCACGCTGGAGGTTGAAGTGGCCGGCCCGGGTTCGGGCCGTGAGTCGGCGCTCCGCGCGCTGCAGGCTGCGGGCTTCACCGTCACCTCGATCCGCGACGTGACCACGATCCCGCACAATGGCTGCCGTCCGCGCAAGCGTCGGCGCGTTTGATCTAAGTCGCGGGCGGCCTTGGCCGCCCTGCGATCGTTTTTGGAATTGACCGCGCGGACTGATCCGCGATCTCCAACGCCAGGTTTGGCCATTCGACTGGCCTGAACGACCGGCAAAGGGTGAACAAGTGACGATCCAGAAAAATTGGCAAGAACTTATTCGACCGAACAAGCTGCAGGTCACGCCGGGCTCGGACGCGAGCCGGTTCGCCACCGTCGTCGCCGAGCCGCTCGAGCGCGGCTTCGGCCAGACGCTCGGCAACGCGCTGCGCCGCATCCTGCTGTCCTCGCTGCAGGGCGCAGCGGTACAGTCGGTGCACATCGACGGCGTGCTGCACGAGTTCTCCTCGATCGCCGGTGTCCGTGAAGACGTCACCGACATCGTCCTCAACATCAAGGACATCTCGATCAAGATGCAGGGCGAAGGCCCGAAGCGCATGGTCGTGAAGAAGCAGGGCCCGGGCGCCGTCACCGCCGGCGACATCCAGACCGTCGGCGACGTCACCGTGCTCAACCCCGACCTCCAGCTCTGCACGCTGGACGACGGCGCCGAGATCCGCATGGAGTTCACGGTCACGACCGGCAAGGGCTATGTCGCCGCCGAGCGCAACCGTCCCGAGGATGCTCCGATCGGCCTGATCCCGGTCGACAGCCTGTTCTCGCCGGTCCGCAAGGTCTCCTACAAGGTCGAGAACACCCGTGAGGGCCAGATCCTCGACTACGACAAGCTGACCATGACGATCGAGACCAACGGCGCGATCACGCCGGAGGACGCGGTGGCTTACGCTGCGCGCATCCTGCAGGATCAGCTCAACGTGTTCGTCAACTTCGAGGAGCCGCGCAAGGAAGTCACGCAGGAGATCATCCCCGATCTCGCGTTCAACCCGGCGTTCCTCAAGAAGGTCGACGAGCTCGAGCTGTCGGTGCGTTCGGCAAACTGCCTGAAGAACGACAACATCGTCTACATCGGCGATCTCGTGCAGAAGTCGGAAGCGGAAATGCTCCGCACCCCGAACTTCGGTCGCAAGTCGCTGAACGAGATCAAGGAAGTGCTGGCCCAGATGGGTCTGCATCTCGGCATGGAAGTGCCGGGCTGGCCGCCGGAGAACATCGACGAGCTCGCCAAGCGCTTCGAGGATCACTACTGATCCGATTTCACCGTCGTGGTCGGAGGAATCTCCGGCCACGATTTTTTGATGGGCGAACGCAGGATGCCCACCTGCACTTGTCGCTGAACCACCGCGGCAGAATTGAAGAAGGAATAAGTCAATGCGTCACGGCAAGGTTCATCGGAAGCTCAACCGCACTGCCGAGCACCGGCGTGCGATGTTCGCCAACATGGCGGCCGCGCTGATCAAGCACGAGCAGATCGTCACCACGCTGCCGAAGGCCAAGGAGCTGCGGCCGATCGTCGAGAAGCTCGTCACCCTCGGCAAGAAGGGCGGGCTGTCGCTGCGCCGCCAGGCGATCTCGGAGCTGCGCGACCTCGACCAGGTCAAGAAGCTGTTCGACACGCTGGCGACCCGCTACAAGGACCGCCAGGGCGGCTACACCCGCATCATCAAGGCCGGCTTCCGCTACGGCGACAACGCGGCGATGGCCGTGATCGAGTTCGTCGACCGCGACGTCGATGCCAAGGGCCAGGACTCCGGTCCGGCCCAGGGCGGTGAAGCCGAGGCGGCGTAAGCCGGTCTCAAGCCAAGATTTTGAAAACGGCGCCTTCGGGCGCCGTTTTTGTTTGGCGGCGTCGCTCCATCCCCGCCGTCGTCCTGGCTTTCGCTGGGACGACGAGGTGTGTTCTACTTCCTCACGCGTCGGTGAGATGCAATTGCGGTGCCTCATGCCGCGCCCGATATTTCCATCGACATCAATGGAGATGACAGATGAAAATCGACCTTTCCGGAAAGACCGCGCTCGTCACCGGCTCGACCGCGGGCATCGGCAACGCCATTGCAAAAGGGTTGGCGGGAACCGGCGCGGAGGTCGTGCTCAACGGCCGCGGTCAGGCCAAGGTCGATGCGGCGGTGGCCGCGATCGCCGGCGCGGTGCCCGGCGCAAAGGTCCGCGGCATTGCGGCCGACGTCTCGACCGCGGCCGGTTGCAAGGCGCTGCTTGCTGCGCTGCCGGAGGTCGACATTCTCGTCAACAATGCCGGCATCTTCGAGCCGAAGGGCTTCTTCGACATTCCCGACGAGGACTGGAGCCGCTTCTTCGAGGTCAACGTGATGTCGGGCGTGCGGCTGTCGCGCGGCTACATGCAGGGCATGCTGAAGCGCAACTGGGGCCGCATCGTCTTCATCTCTTCGGAGTCAGGCCTCAACATCCCGACCGAGATGATCCATTACGGTATGACCAAGACCGCACAGCTTGCGATCGCGCGCGGGCTCGCCGGGCTGACCAAGGGCACTGCCGTGACCGTCAACTCGGTGCTACCAGGACCGACCATGTCCGAGGGCGTCGAGACTTTCGTCAAGGATCTCGCCAAGCAGAACGGCCAGTCGGTCGAGGAGGCAGCCTCCAACTTCGTCAAGCAGCACCGGCCGACCTCGCTGTTGCAGCGCTTTGCCAGCACGGAAGAGATCGCAAATCTCGTGGTCTATGTCTGCTCCAAGCAGGCCTCGGCAACCAATGGCGCCGCGCTGCGTGCCGAGGGCGGCATCGTCAATACGATCGCGTGAGGCGCGACCATGTCAGCCTATGTGATATCCGAGGTCGACGTGAAGGATGCCGCAGGCTTCGAGGCCTATCGCACGATCGCTGCCAAGGCGATCGCGCAATATGGCGGACGCTATCTGGTGCGCGGCGGTGCCGCTGAAGCGGTTGAAGGCGGACCGCCGCCGAAGAACATCATCGTCGTCGAATTTCCGTCGATGGCGCGGCTGCGCGAATGGTACGCGTCGCCGGAATATGCCGAAGCGCTCAAGCATCGGCGGACCGCGCTCGACCGCCGCTTGATCTTCGTCGAAGCCGTGCCGCCGAGCTAGGCTTTGGCACCGTCGAGAAACTCACTGAACCCTGCGGGACGGTAGGGGCCGAAGCATATCTGCTCCAGCACGCCGATTCCCGTCTGGCTGTCCTGGCGGGCGCGTACCACCTGTTGCACGTGCACGTTCTCGCGGGCCAGTGGGTCGAGCGTCAAGGGATCGAACGACTCGCCGCCGATCTCCAGCTCGCCCTTCCACATGCCCTGGCCCCATTGCGGATGGCCATAGCCGAGGCCCTTCATCTGGAATTTGAGGATCGGGTCGAGCGCGATGGTCGTGGTGTGGCCGTCGATATCGACCAGGTCGATCTCGGCCGACTGTGCAAGCCGCGTGTTCGGCACGTAGGTCACGCGGTGCCGTGCGGTCGCCATGCGGCGGTCGAGCCCGTCGACCACGCCGGGGATCTCAGCCTCGCTTCGGTAGAGCGGCGCGGTGATGCCCTCGCGGACCAGCGCCTCGCCCTGCGTGCCGTCGAAAAAGATCGCGTGCGAGATGTGGTCGTCCCAGACCAGCGGCGCCCAGAGGAAGAACACGCTCGGCGGCGGCATCGGCGCGCCTCCGACGTCGCGTTCGCCGACATTGCGCACGCCCCAGGAGCGATCCTTGGTGCCGTAGCAGGTGCGATCGTCGACCTTGATCCCGCCATCGGGGTGGTGGATGACGCCGCTCCAGCGGCCGAACTGGTCGAACCGGGTCGAATCCATGGCGCGGCGGTCGCCCGACCAAAGCGTCTGGCGTGCTTCCTGGATCGCGGCAGTGCGCGCCGAGAAGGTCAGGTCGCAGGCGAGGCCGGTTGCGTTGTCGTCGAGCACGACGCGGGTCCGCAGCATCGGTTCGAGCACCTCGAGCCGGAACGGGCCGACCTGCATCTCGGTGCGCTCGATCGGCGCCCGCCGCGAACCGTAGAAGCAGTGCTGGCGTCCGCCGCGCTCCACGACGCTGAACGCGCAGTCGAGGATCTTGCGGTGCGGGTAGATCGCAATGCCGATGCCGAAATAATACGCGCCGTCGGCGGTGTAGCCATTGAACCAGGTTCGATCATAGACGTTGCGGTCGCTGGTCGAGGGCACCGCAATCGGTTCCGGCGTCTGGTGGATGGGGAAGTCGTCCAGTTTGTTGAGCACGCCGATCCCTTTCGAATTCGCGCGAAACAGCGTTAGTCCTGCCAGTATGAAAAACTGTCGTGGTCGAGGGCTTGCGCGCAGGCGCCGCGGGTCATTTTCAGGAACAGCGCGTCGCCGCGCTCGGAGCGCTGCACGCTGAGCGCCGAGACCACACCCATCATGATGCCATGCAGCGTGTAGCGCCGGTAATCCCGCCAGCACTCATCCCAGCCATAGTCCCGCACGCCGCGCCGGATCAGTTCCGAATGATAGAACCGCACCAATTCGGCTTCATGACGCCGCCGCTCGATTGGATCGACACCGGCCGACAGGAAGTAGGCGACGTCGACGATGCCGGGCCCCACCGTCAGCGTCTGCCAATCCAGCGTCGCCATCGGACGGGTGTTGCCGCGCACGTCGAACAGGATGTTGTCGAGCCGGAAGTCCGCATGCTGTAGGGTTCGCGGCACCGATCGATCGGACTGGTAGCGCGGTATCGCATCCGGAAGCCGGTCGATCAGATCAAGGAATTCCGGCTCGATGACGCCACGATATCGCTCCTTGTAGTGACCGATAATGCCGGGCAGCACCGCGCGAAGGCCTCTGCGCCGGCCGGCCGCGACCACGAAGCATTGCACGGCGTCGAGCGTCGGGTCGTTCCATCGCGGTGCATGCAGCGCGGCGGCCTCGGTCATTGCTGTCAGGCAGTCTGCGATCGAACATCCGGCGAGCTGGTCGCCCGGGCGGGCGGGGGCCAGGTCCTCCAGGATCAGCGTGAAGTCGTCGGTGGCCGGATCGATTTCGGCGAGGATCGGCCGCGGGGTGTGAATGGCGACGGTCGCGGCTAGCTCGCGATAGAACGCGACCTCGCGAATATAAAGCGTGTGCGCGGATCCGGAACGGCGGCTGTCGGGATCTGCGGCAGGGAATTTGCCGACGACGCTTAAGGGCGCATTCGGCTCATTGCCGTCATAGCTCAGGCGAAATCGATAGCTGTCGCCGACGAGGCCGTTGCCGACCGGGTTGCAGGCGAGATCGATGACCCTGACCTGGTCGATCACACCGGCTGCGCGCAGCGCCCGGGTCATCCACTCCGGATCGATCCGCGACGGATCGGCCGTGAGCAAACTCATCGGTTTCCTCCCATCCCCGTGGGCGTCACCACCGTTCCAGCCGCGTTTTGCGTCGGCCGGATTGAAGGCGGGGTGATCGTTGCGCAAATCATACAGGCGCTGGCGGCTTTGGCAAAAGCCGCGAGCCGGCCTGTGGGGATATCTCGCGAGGTGCGGAGGTGCGTAGGGCGGGTTAGCTGCTCTTACTACCTTGGAGGTGCTTTGCACGGATCCAGCGGCGGGCGAGTTCGACCGTCATTGCGAGGAGCGGTAGCGACGAAGCAATCCATCCAACCGCGTTTGCGGGCAGATGGATTGCTTCGCTTCGCTCGCAATGACGGCGGAGGCAGAACCGCGACGCAGTAAGCTCAACTACCTACGCATCGGGGCCTACCAGCCTTCCAGCACGATCTTGCCGCGCGACTTGCCGCTTTCGAGCAACGCATGGGCGCGCTTGAGGTTTGCGGCATTGATGGTGCCGAAGGTCTGATCGAGCGTGGTGCGCAACACGCCCTTGTCGATCAAATCGGCAACGTCATTGAGCAGGTGGTGCTGGGCGATCATGTCAGGCGTCTGGAACGAGGAGCGCGTGAACATCGATTCCCAGTGCACCGACACCGCCTTGCCCTTGAACGCGGCGACGTTGAACTCCGCAGGATCGTCGATCAGGCCGAACTTGCCCTGCGGCGCGATGAAATCGGCGATCGACTTGTAGTGCTGCTCGGTGAAGGTGAGGCTGGCGACCAGTCCGACGGGCGGCAGCTTCAGTTTCTCGATCTGCTCCTTCATCGGCTGCGAGTGGTCGATCACCGCATGCGCGCCGAGATCGAGACACCATTTCGCCGACTCCGGCCGCGTCGCAGTTGCAACAACGGTGAGGCCGGTGAGGCGACGTGCAAGCTGGATCAGGATCGATCCGACGCCGCCGGCGCCACCGGTGATCAGCAGCGTGCGCGGATCAAGGCTCTTGCCCGGCACCGCACCGAGCCGGTCGAACAGCAGCTCCCAGGCGGTGATCGAGGTCAGGGGCAGGGCGGCAGCTTGCGCGAAGGACAGCGATGCCGGCTTGTTGCCGACGATGCGCTCGTCGACCAGATGAAATTCCGAATTGGTGCCCTGGCGCAGGATCGAACCCGCGTAGAACACCTCATCGCCGGGCTTGAACAGCGACACGTCGGGCCCGACCGCCTCGACCACGCCGGCCGCATCGAAGCCGAGGATCTTGTAACTGCCGTCGGTCGGGGCCGCGCGCTTGCGCACCTTGTAGTCGACCGGGTTGGCCGAGATGGCCTTCACCGCGACGCGGATGTCGCGCCCCTTCGGCTCGGGCTTGGCGATCTCGAAATCGACGAGCGACTCCGCCGCCTCGATCGGCAGCGATTTTTGGTATCCGACGGCCTTCATGCCTGGTCTCCATGGTGGGCGATTGCCTGCCGTCTTACCTGTCGCGCTGGCGTCCTTTTGGCAAGTACTGTAAGATCAGGGAACTAGTCCCTGTTTGTATACTATTGGGAAATAGCAGATGAAACGGAAGAATTTTGCCCGCCGGCCGGGTTGCGCGGTCGAGGCGGCGCTCGACCTGATCGACGGCAAATGGAAGGGCGTGATCCTGTTTCATTTGCAGGCCGGCACCCAGCGCTTCGGCGAGCTGCGGCGGCGGATGCCCGGCATCACCCAGCGCATGCTGACCAAGCAGCTGCGTGCGCTCGAGGACGATGGCCTCGTGATCCGCAAGGTCTACGCCGAGGTGCCGCCGCGGGTCGAATACACACTGTCCGAACTCGGCGAGAGCCTGCGCCCGGTGATCGACATCCTGAAGGCCTGGGGCGAGGGCCATCAGGAGCGGCTGTCCTGCGCGCGGCGCCGGAGGTCGTGGTGAAGAAATCGAAGCGCGCAGCCTGACAATTTCCAAACGAAGTAGGCCGGGAGCGGTGTCGCTCCCGGCCGTTGTCATCGACGAAATCGGATCGCCTCAGAACGCTACCTGCGTGCGCAGCGCGACCGCGTCGAACTTGGAGCCGGCATCCGCGCTCGAGGTCGACGAGACCTGCTTGGCGACGTCGCCGTGCAGGTAGTTCAGCATGAAGCGGACGTTGTTGTTGACGTACCAATTCAGTGCGGCGGTGTAGACGGTCTGCCGTCCGCCGGCGATGCCGACCGCCTGGCCGACTTGGTCGTTGAGGTTCATCTGGCTGACGCGGCCGGCGATTTCCCAGGCGCCCCAGCCGCCGCCGGCAAGCGAGAACGGATCGTGCGGCTTGATCCCGCCGTATGAGGCCGTGGCCGGGTTGTAGGCGTGATTCTCGCCGGTCAGCACGTAGCCGACCTGCGCATAGCCGCCGTCGAATTTCAGGCTCGGCGCGCCGAACGGCGGCAGCCCGGTATTCGCAGTGCGGTCGACATTGAACCAGTAGTACTCGCCCTGTGCGATGAACGGGCCATAAGTCGCCGCCGCCTCGACGCCGTAGACCTGCGCGCCGGAGACGTTGGCGATCGCACCGGTCGAGATCAGCGTCGTCGGATCGATGCGCAGCTCGGGCCGGTCGCTGAGCGTGAGGGTCTGCGCCTGCGTGAGCTGGTTGCGCGGCGGCTGCACCAGCCATTCCGCATCGGCGCCGATATGCACCGAGTAGTTCTTGCCGCTGATCGGATTGCCGGCGATACGGACGACGCCGCCATATTGCTCGGACGTTCCGGCCGGCGTGACCGAGGAGGCGGAGTGGATTGCGCCCGTGGTCGGTCCGGTGACATAGCCGCCGATCCAGAGCTGGTCGTTCCACCAGCGGGTGCCGGCACCCGAACGGAAGTCACCGGCCGCGATGTTCTGTGCGATGATGCCGACCGACGCGCGCTCCATGAACAGGATGTCGTTGGAGCTGGTCGACTCGTCCATCGTCCACGGGATGTCCATGATGCCGGCTTCGATCGCCATCTTGCCGCCGAACGGCTTGAAGCCGGTGTAGCTCAGATAGGCATTCTCGACGCCGGAGGTGCCGCCGCCGGGCAGCGATCCCGGTGCTGCGCCGCCGAAGCCGTCGGCCGAGCCGCCGAAGTCGTAGATCAACGCGTAATTCCAGTCGCCGAAGAACTTGCCGACGATGCCGATGCGAGCGCGGCGGAGATTCTCGCCGCTGTCGAGCTTCTGCGGCGAGGTGCTCGCCGTGTTCGGACGATAGTCGTAGCCGCCGACATCCCAGTGCACGCGGCTGGTGATCGCAACGCAGTTCTGTTCGTCCGCGGTGCAGATCGTCGGCCGGTTGTTCGGCATCGTCACGACGACGCCCGACGGCGCGACCGGGCCCTTCACCGGGATCGCGGCGTTGGCGCTTGCGACGCGCGCGGCCTTCGCATCAGTTGCCTTGGCATCTGCCGCCTTCGCGTTGGCGTTTGCACTGGCTGCGGTCGCGGTATTGGCGTTGGTCTGCTTCTGCAGCTTGTCGAGCTTCTGCTCGAGCATCTTCAGTTGCTGCTTGAGCAGCGCGATCTCCGCGTCGCTGCCGCCTCCGGCCGATTGCGAATAGGCCGGCGAGGCGGCAAGCGCCCCGGCCAGCCCTATGGCGATTGCACCAACTTTTGTCGCACCCATTGTGCACCCCTGTTGTGTTTGAAGTCCCCACTCACTCACTGAGACGTCCTAGGAGTCGAACGTGACTGACGCACGACAGCGATTTCGAGCCTCGCAGTTCCGCTTGTTGTCCGCAGGCAACAAGCGGAGCAGCGCAGTGAGATGACAGCCATCATAGATGCTCGGCGGTGTGCTTCAACGCGGCTGGCAGGGGTTTTGCACCGGTTCGGCGGGGGCCGTTTATCCGGCCGGGCGCCCTTCAATTGCCGCGCGAACACGCCTATATTCCGGCGTTTCCTCGAGAGGTGAGAATGCTCCGACCCGCCCATTTTGCTGCTATATCCGCTCTGTGCACGTTGGCTTCCGTGGGGAATCTTTTCCCGGCCGCGGCCCAGGATCGCCGCGTGCCGTCCTCGCAGGCCGAGCTTCAGCTATCCTATGCGCCGATCGTGCAGCGGGTGCAGCCGGCGGTGGTCAACGTCTATGCCGCCAAGACGGTGCAGAACCGCAATCCGTTCCTGGATGACCCGATTTTCCGCCGCTTCTTCGGTGTGCCGGGGCAGCAGCCCGAGCAGATGCAGCGCTCGCTCGGCTCCGGTGTGATGGTCGACGGCTCCGGCCTTGTGGTCACAAACAATCACGTGATCGAAGGCGCCGACCAGGTGAAGGTCTCGCTCTCCGACAAGCGTGAATTCGAGGCCGAGATCGTGCTGAAGGATAGCCGCACCGACCTCGCGGTGCTGCGCCTGAAGGGCACCAACAAGGAAAAATTCACAACGCTCGATTTCGCCAATTCCGACCAGTTGCAGGTCGGCGACGTCGTGCTTGCGATCGGTAATCCGTTCGGCGTCGGCCAGACCGTGACGCACGGCATCATCTCCGCCCTGGCGCGGACTCAAGTCGGGATCACGGATTATCAATTCTTCATTCAGACCGACGCCGCGATCAATCCCGGCAACTCGGGCGGTGCGCTGGTCGACATGACCGGCCGGCTCGCCGGCATCAACACCGCGATCTTCTCGCGCTCCGGCGGCTCGCAGGGCATCGGCTTTGCGATCCCGGCCAACATGGTGCGCGTGGTGGTGGCCTCCGCCAAGAGTGGCGGCAAGAATGTGAAGCGGCCATGGCTCGGCGCGCGGCTGCAGGCGGTCACGCCGGAGATCGCGGAGACGCTCGGGCTCAAGCTGCCGACCGGTGCGCTGGTCGCCAATGTCGCGCCGAACAGCCCCGCGGCGAAGGCCGGGCTCAAGCTCTCCGACCTGATCATCGGGATCGACGGCACGCCGGTCGACGATCCCAACGCGTTCGACTACCGCTTCGCGACCCGTCCGCTCGGCGGCAGCGCGGAGGTCGAGGTGCAGCGCGCCGGCAAGCCGGTGAAGCTCACCGTGCCGCTGGAGACCGCGCCCGATACCAACCGCGACGAGATCGTGCTGACCGCGCGCTCGCCGTTCCAGGGCGCCCGGGTCGCCAACATCTCGCCGGCGCTGGCCGATGAGCTGCATCTCGACGCCGGCGCCGAGGGTGTCGTCGTCACCGAGCTCGCCGATGACGGCACCGCCGCCAATGTCGGCTTCCAGAAAGGCGACATCATCTTGGCGGTCAACAATGAGAAGATCGCGCGGACCAACGATCTCGACAAGGCCTCGAAGGCGGGGTCGCGGGTCTGGCGCATCACGCTGGTGCGCGGCGGTCAGCAGATCAACGTGACGCTCGGCGGATGAGCCCAAAGCAACCGCGTGAGGCCAGCAACCTCTTTGCCGCGGCGGGGATGGAGCAGGACGCGCCACACCCGCTGCCGGACCGGCTGCGCCCGCGCACGCTGGCCGACGTCGTTGGCCAGGATCACATCCTCGGGCCCGACGGCGCGCTGACCCGCATGCTGGAGACGCGCACGTTGGGCTCGCTGGTGTTCTGGGGGCCGCCCGGTACCGGCAAGACCACCGTGGCGCGGCTGCTGGCGGATGCGACCGAGCTGCATTTCGAGCAGATCTCGGCGGTGTTCTCCGGCGTCGCCGACCTCAAGAAGGCGTTCGATGCCGCGCGTGCTCGCCGCGAAACCGGCAAGGGCACGCTGCTGTTCGTCGACGAGGTGCATCGTTTCAATCGCGCGCAGCAGGATTCCTTCCTGCCGGTGATGGAGGATGGCACGGTGGTGCTGGTCGGCGCCACCACGGAGAACCCGTCCTTCGAGCTCAACGCGGCGCTGCTGTCGCGCGCCCGCGTGCTGGTGTTTCACTCGCTCGACACGGCCGCGATCGAACGGCTGTTTGCCAATGCCGAGAAGATCGAGGGCAAGAACCTGCCGCTCGATGCGGAGGCGCGTGCCGTGCTGGTGCGGATGGCCGATGGTGACGGCCGCGCCTCGCTGACATTGGCCGAAGAGGTCTGGCGCGCCGCGCGCAAGGGCGAGGTGTTCAATGCCGAACAGTTGCAGGCCATCCTGCAACGCCGTGCGCCGATCTACGACAAGTCGGCCGACGGCCACTACAATTTGATCTCGGCGCTGCACAAGTCGGTGCGCGGCTCCGATCCGGATGCAGCATTGTATTATCTCGCGCGGATGCTCGATGCCGGCGAGGATCCGCTGTTCCTGGCGCGGCGCGTGGTGCGCATGGCGGTCGAGGATATCGGTCTGGCCGATCCGCAGGCGCTGGCGGTCTGCAACGCCGCCAAGGATGCCTATGATTTCCTGGGCTCGCCGGAGGGGGAGCTCGCTATCGCGCAAGCCGTGGTCTATCTCGCCACCGCGCCGAAATCGAATGCGGTCTATATGGCGTTTGGTGCGGCGATGCAGACCGCAAAGCAGGGCGGCTCGCTGCTGCCGCCAAAACACATCCTGAATTCACCGACCAAGCTGATGAAGTCGGAGGGCTACGGCTCCGGCTACCAATATGATCACGACGCGCCCGACGCGTTCTCCGGCCAGGACTATTTCCCGGAAGCGCTGGGTCGCCAGACCTTTTACGATCCGCCTGATCGCGGCTTCGAGCGCGAGATCCGCAAGCGGCTGGATTACTGGAACAGGCTGCGTAAGGAGCGCGGCGGGAGCTAGAGCGAGATGAAATCAGGCCGTGGACTCATTAGCGCGCAGCGTTGCGAGCGCGGTAGAGATACGGACTGAAGCAGATCGGATCGCTGCGATTGCTTTTCGGCGGGATGTTGGCCCACGGCGCTCGACGTACGGCCGCTATCCCCGTTGAGCGCATCCGCTTATGATCGGCCACATGGATATAGCTGGCTTCGACCTCAACTTGATGAAGGCCTTTGACGCGCTGTACGCGGAGCGTCACGTGACGCGCGCCGGATCGCGGATCGGCCTCAGCCAGTCGGCGATGAGCGGAGCACTCACGCGCTTGCGAGAGCTTCTTGGGGATGAGCTCTTCGTGCGAACGCCTTCAGGCATGCAGCCGACGCCCCGCGCCCATGACCTTGCAGGTCCCGTCTCGGATGCGCTCCGGCTGCTCCGGAGCGCGCTACAGGCCGATAGCTTCGACCCCGCGACGGCGGACAATACCGTCACGCTCGCGATGACCGACTATGCGGCGTTCGTCTTGTTGCCGCCGCTCATGGCCCGCCTCAGCGTCGATGCCCCGCACATCAACGTGCGCGTTTGCGGAATGTTCGGACGAGACGAAGCTATCACGCTACTCGACAGCGGCGAGGCGAACCTCGCGATCGGCTTCCCCGTCGAGACGTCAGCGCGTATTATCAGCAGCCCGCTGTTTTTTGAGAGTTTCGCCTGCGTCGTGCGGGAGGGACACCCGGCGTTCGCCGATGGTCCAAGCCTCAAGGCTTTCGCAGCGGCGTCGCATCTTCTGGTTTCTCCCGAAGGCGACCGCTCCGGGATCGTCGATCTAAGGCTTGCCGATCTCGGCCTCGAACGGCGCGTCGTGCTGAGCCTGCCGCAATTTCTGGCGGCACCCTTCGTGATCGCCGGAACCGATCTCATCGCGACGCTGGCCTCCCGGGTCGCACGCAGGTTCGCTGATACCGGAGCTGGAATAGCGATGTACGATCCGCCGCTCGAACTGCCCACCTGGCCGCTCAACTTGATGTGGCACCGGCGGGCGGATACGCATGGAGCTATCGCCTGGCTGCGCGGCATCATCACCAAAATCGCCGCCTCGGCTTGACGCCATCGGCGCGATCGATAGCGCCACATCAGGACTAGCGATTTCCATCCGCATTGCCGTTCCGCTTTGTTGGATTCACCGACATTGAAGAGGTGATCGACATGCGAGTTTTGGTAACAGGCGCGACCGGCTTGATCGGCGGTGCGGTAGCGCATCGATTGAAAGAGGGGGGTCATGAAATCGTGGGGCTCGCCCGGTCGGAAGCGAGCGCGGCCAAGCTGCTGGACCGAGGCTTCGCGGTGGAGATAGGTGAGCTTGCCGACCCGGCGAGCTTGGCCTCCGCGGTGCGGGGCGTGGACGCCGTCGTCCATGCCGCTTCGCCCAACGATCAGAACGCTGCGTCTCTCGATGAGATTGCGACGCGTGCAATCCTCGAAGCCCAGCGCGGAACGGGTAAGCGCTTCATCTATACCAGTGGCAGCTTGGTCTACGGCTCCACGGGCGACACGTCGGCGACCGAGGACACGCCACTCAACCCGGTCGAGATGGTTCGTTGGCGCCAGGCGCTGGAACGCGAGATCCTCGCTGCCGGAGCCGAGGGCGTCCGTCCGGTCGTTATCCGGCCTGCCTGGGTATATGGCAACCGGGGCGGCGCCGCGATGATGATGGTCGCAGCGGCCAAGGAACATGGCGCGGCGCTTCATGTCGGTGACGGTCAAAATCGCTGGTCGACCGTGCATGCCGACGACCTGGCCGATCTCTATGCACTCGCGCTCGAGCGGGCACCGGCGGGATCCGTCTTCAATGGCGCGCACGGTTCGGCGCCGCGGCTTGTCGAGATCGCACGCGCAGCGAGCGAGTTAGGCGGCGCCGGGGGCCGAGTGGCGGCATGGCCGCTCGACGAGGCGCGCAAGGTCCTCTGGGGCTTCGCCGATGCGATCGCCTCCGATCAGATCATCTCGGGCGAGAAGGCGAAGCGTGAACTCGGCTGGAATCCCTGGCGGGCATCGATCATCGACGAGTTGCGCGCATATGCGTTGGCGGTCGCTTAAGTCATGCACATGATATTCGTCAGGTTGCTTGCCGCTGCCTTCGCCAGTGCGGGTCTGTTCAATGCGATCGCGACATCGACGACGCGGAGCAACTTTGTTCGATGGGGGTATCCTGCGTGGTGGTGCCGAGTGACCGGGGGATTGGAAATATCGGCCGCAATCCTGGTCGCTATACCGGCAACCCGTGCAGCAGGTTTGATCCTCTGCGCCGTTATTCTCGCGGCGGCAGCTTTGACCATCCTGCGACATCGGGAGTTTTCCCATCTCGCACCGATCGGTTGCTTTGCCGCGTTGCTCTTGATGGCGATTCGGATGTCTTGAAAGATCGGTGGCTTCCGGGCACTTCCGGAAGCTGCCGGTCGGCTTGGAATGCCGAAGGAGAACGAGTCCCCTTGGGCTTCAACCGTCGTATGCAAAAGCCTTGGGGCGAGGAGCATTTGCGAAATTTCGGAATATTAGAAGAATATCCCTGAGTTGCCCGACGTGTCAAGTTGCTTGGTCGAACGCCGGCCGCCGGCTACTTTGCATGGGGTTGTTTTCGATATTTTGGCAACGCTCGCTGCGACGGCCCAAACTTGATACTGCTCCAGCGCGTCATTTGACGCTCTTCACGAAGTCCAGAATCTCACCCGTCAGCCGGGTATCCGGCGTGTTGATCGAATAGACCTCCGACATATGGCTGTGCTGCGGCAGCATGAAGCTGCGGGCGCAGCCGCTCGGCCGCTTGCAGGTGGCCTGCTTCAACAGCTCGAATTGCTCGACGAAGCGCGGCGGATCGAGCTCGGCCGCGGTGATCAGGAGCGGGATCGGGCTTCCGACCAGGCCTTGCAGCGAGGAGCGTTCGGCATAGCGCGAGGGGTCGGAGCCGTAATAGGCGAGCTCGGCGTCGCCGGCCGGCGAGGCGGTCAGGTCGTAGATGCCCGACGCCATGATCGCGCCGGCAAGACCGCCGCCCTTCACCTTGTGGAATTCGCGGTGGGAGACGTAGCTTGCGACATGGACCGCGCCGGCGGACTGGCCCATCAGGAAGATGCGTGCAGCGTCGCCGCCGCGGGAGGCGATGTTTTCCGAGACCCACTGCACGATCGCGCCCATGTCTTCCGCGCCTGCCGGCCACGGAAACGCCGGCGCCAGGCGGTAGGTGGCATTGACGCCGACGAAGCCGCTCTTTGCGGCCCACAGCATGACGTTGTCGTAGAACGGGCTGCCGGGGCCGTGCTTGTTGCCGGCCACAAGGCCGCCGCCATGGATATAGATCAGCACCGGCCGTGGCGGCGCCGCCGCGTCCGGCGTGAAGACGTCGAGCAGGTGGCGCTCGGCGGGGCCGTATTTGACGTCGCGCTCGACCTTGACGCCCTGGTAGGGCTCCTTCTGTTGCAGCGGTGCGTACAGCGCGGCCGTCTTGGGCGGGTCGATGACGCGGCCGAGTTCCAGGAGCTTCCAGGCCAGATCTTCCGGCATCGGGCTTTGCTGGGCCAGCGCCGGTCCGGAGAGCATCAGGGCCGCCGCCAAAGCCGATACCGCCAGTCTCATTCCAAAGCTCCCGTCGATTGCCGTGCGGCCCAAGATGGCCGGCGCCGCGCCGGATTCATACCGATTTCGCCGTGACGATTCGCGGCATTTGCGCTACCCACGGGCTTAACTTCGGAGTTGCAACCCCATGAGCCGCCGCGTCAAGAGACCTCTCCGCCCAGCGAGCGACCGCGCCAAAGGCGCGCGTCCCCATCGCGGCCCGGCCGCCGAGCGGGGGCCGGTGCATCGTGCGGGCGGCAAGTCAACAGCGGTGCGCCTTGGCGACAAGCAGCGGGCGCCCAAGCCATTCGTGCCCGAGCCGGAGAAGAGCGTCGCCGAACCGCCGCCGTTGCCGACCAAGGTGCAGACCGTGGTGGTGACGGCGGACGAGGACAACATGCGCGTCGACCGCTTTCTCGAGGCGCGTTTCCCAGGCCTGTCGTTTTCCCACATCCAGCGCATCGTTCGGAAAGGCGAGTTGCGCGTCAACGGCAAGCGTGCGGACAGCAAGGACCGGCTGGAAGAAGGGCAGAGCGTCCGCATTCCGCCGCTGCGGCTCGATACGCCGAAGGCGGCCACCAGCCTGTCTGAAGCGGCGAAGAAGACCCTCCAGGATCTCAAGGACATGATCCTGTTCGAGGACGCCGACGTGATGGTGCTGAACAAGCCCGCAGGTCTGGCGGTTCAGGGCGGCTCCGGTATCACGCGCAATGTCGACGACATGCTGGAGGTGATGCGCGACGCCAAGGGGCAGAAGCCGCGGCTGGTGCATCGGCTCGACCGCGAGACCTCGGGCTGCCTCCTGATCGCCAAGACGCGTTTCGCCGCCACCGCACTGACCGGCTCGTTCCGCCATCGCTCCGCGCGCAAGATCTACTGGGCGCTGGTCGCCGGCGTGCCGAAGCCGAAGCAGGGCCGGATCTCGACCTACCTCGCCAAGGAGGAGAGCGAGGAGGACAGCATCATGCGGATCGCCGAGCATGGTGACGAGGGCGCAAGCCACGCCGTAACCTATTACGCCGTGGTCGAGGCCTCGGCGACCAAGCTCGCCTGGGTCTCGCTCAAGCCGGTGACCGGCCGTACCCATCAATTGCGCGCCCACATGGCGCATATCGATCATGCCATCGTCGGCGATCCCAAATATTTCAACAAGGAAAACTGGCAGCTGCCCGGCGGCTTGCAGAACCGGCTGCATCTGCTCGCCCGCCGCATCGTGATTCCGCATCCGCGCGGCGGCGTGATCGATGTCAGCGCGCCGCTGCCGCCGCACATGCTGCAATCCTGGAATCTGCTGGGGCTCGAGGCCGACCGGTTCGATCCGATCGAGAACGCGCCGGAGGAGTGACGAGGCGGGCCGCGCCGCCTCAATATCCCTCGCACACAGCAAGAACGATCAAACCGCGCCACACAGAGCCTCTATGTTGCCGCGCGCCGGACCGTTGCCGGCATGCAATCCTGAAAGAGGCTGTCCATGACCGGGATCCGGCTACGCGTCGCGCTTGTCCTCATCGGCTTGGCCGTCACCTCGGCCGCGTCTGACGCCGAGACCGTGGTGCTCAAAGGCGGCACGCTTTACGCGTCGGCCGATGCGGCCGCGCTCCCTGATGCCGTGATCGTGATCTCCGACGGCGTCATCAGCGCGGTCGGCAAGTCCGGCGAGGTCTCGGTGCCCGCGGATGCGCGGGCGATCGATTGCAGCGGCAAGACCGTCGTTGCCGGGTTCTGGAACAGCCATGTGCATTTCACCGAACATGTCTGGCACAATACCGGCGCAGCGCCGGCCGCACCGCTGACGCAGCATATGCAGGAGATGCTGACGCGCTGGGGGTTCACCACGGTCTGGGACCTCGGCTCCGATCCAAGCAACACGCTGCCGCTGCGCAAGCGCATCGCCGCGGGCGAGGTCGCCGGTCCCACCATCCTGCTCGCCGGCAACATCTTCCCGAAGGGCGGGCATCCCGTCTACGTCCCGAGCGAGGTGCAGCTGCCCGAAGTCGCCACGCCCGAGGAGGCGACGAAATGGGCGCGCGACTGGCTCGCGATGGGCGAGGACGGCATCAAGCTGTTCACCGGCGCTTTCATGGGCGACAAGCCTGTCATCAACATGGACCCGGCGATTGCGAAGGCGGCCGTCGACGTCGCGCATGCGCAGGGCCGGCCGGTGTTCGCGCATCCGCAGAACAAGGTCGGCGTCGAGACGGTGATCGCATCCGATGTCGATGTGCTCGCCCACACCACGCCGAGCGAGCGCGCCTACACCGATGATCAGCTGGCACGTTGCAAGGCGCAGGGCACCGCGCTGATTCCGACGCTGGGGCTGTTCACCACAGTCGTGCTCGATCCGAATGTGACCAACCGTCTGATTGCTGCGACCGTCAACCAGCTCAAGCAGTTCTCTGACAACGGCGGCACCGTGCTGTTCGGCACCGATGTCGGCTTCACCACGCAATACGACACTACGCAGGAGGTTCAGCTGATGCACCGCGCGCTGTCGGAGCGACAGGTGCTGGCCTCGCTGACGACCAACCCGGCGCGGTTCTTCAAGGCTCCCAAGAAGGGCAAGGTGGAGCAGGGTTTCGATGCTGATCTCGTGGTGCTCGACGGCGATCCGCTCGCCGACGTCGGCAATCTCGCAAAGGTGAGCACCACGATCCGCGCGGGTCACGTGATCTATCAGAAGCCGTGACAGCCAGCCGGTGAGCGGCTTCCGTCGATCTATTTCGCAGGAAGTCGCAGTGTGGCGAGATCCGAGCCGACGATCGTCGTGCCGGTAAATCCGCCTGCCTCGGCGGCGGCGCGATAGTCCGCTTCGGTGAGCGGGCCGCCGGGGACCTTGTAGGGGCCGTGATGCGTTGCCCCGACCTGCGGCGCAAGGTGGGTCAGCATCAGGTATCTGGCGCCGGCGCGCTTTGCCATGGCGCCAAGGTCG
The DNA here is from genome assembly GCF_020889685.1 of Bradyrhizobium oropedii. Taxonomy (GTDB): domain Bacteria; phylum Pseudomonadota; class Alphaproteobacteria; order Rhizobiales; family Xanthobacteraceae; genus Bradyrhizobium; species Bradyrhizobium oropedii. Next base: position 3,794 of record NZ_JACMYO010000003.1, on the reverse strand, counting down.
GGGGCGAGGCTCTGGCGGTAGAAGACGGGCGGCGGCATGCCGCTGTCGCGTTCCGGACCCATCACCGGATGCATGGTCGAGTGCACAATCACGTCAGCGCCTTGGGCCAGCTTCTCGACCTGCGCTGACGTCGACGTCGGACGCGGCGGAGCCGCACTGTCATTGCTGGCATCGCCGCCGATCACGACGCTGCCGGCCGGCGTGTCGACGCGATAGGAGGCATGGCCTGCGATGTGGGTCGAGCGGATTGCGCTCACCCGGACCTCGCCCTTCGACCAGATCATTTGTGGCTCGTCCGTTGGCTCGAACGTAACGAGATGCACAATTCCGGCGGGGCCGCCCGCCAATCGCTTCCTGTCCTCTGAAACCCGCTGTGCGATTTCGCCGGATTGAAGAAAGGCGTCGCCGATATGTGCGACAAACTTGCCGCAGCTCAAGGTGAAGCCGAGCGGTGAGGGCGCATCGCTGCTGCAGACGACGTCGAGCGCGGTCCCGCCGGAACTCCAGTTCCAGCGCGCGAGCAGCAGGTCGACCAGGCCCTCGGTGTGATCCGAGTGCATATGCGTGAGGAAAACGGCGTCGATCTGGCCGGGATCGACGTTCAGTTGCGACAGCCGCAGTTCGGTGCCGCGGCCTGCATCGAACTGCAGCTTCAGCGTGCCGCAGTCCGCACTGTCGTCGCCGTAGCGCACAAGGGTGCCCGCGCCGGCGACGCCATTGATCAGGGCCGGCCCGCTCATCGTGCCGGTCAAGGTGACGAGCAGGCAAGGCGCTGATTGGGCGCGAAGCGGAACGAGCAGCCAGATCGCGGTCAGCAGGGCCGTCGGAAGAAAGAAGCGCCGCATGCTGCCGGCTCCGGTGTCGTTCCGATGATCGCGGAGACTGCCGAAGTTCGTGCTGCGCTACAAGCGCCCGACCCACCGCATCGAGACGTTGTGATCATGCGGGATGCACTGTCCTGATGCCGGATAAAATCTGACGTTGCGGCCGGACGAAACGAAATCCGCCGGCCTTTCGGGCCGGCGGATCGTTAAGTCGCGAGGTGTGGTCGTCAGTTGTTCCAGTTACCGCCCTGATCGTTGCCGTCGCCATCGCCGTGATGATGATGATGGCCGCCGCCGTCGAAGTCGAAGAAGTCGAAGAGATCGCTGAGCGCCGGGCTGTTGACCGGAACATAGGGATTGCCGGGCGCCGCAACCGGGTTCGGGAAGTTGTCGCGGCTGCGGTTGGTGATCGGCTCCAGGCGCCAGTTCCGCTCGATGAACTTGATGATCGAGACGTGATCGGCATATTCATGCGAGATGTGGCCCTGCCGCGCGAACGGCGACACCACGATCAGCGGAATACGGGTGCCGTCGCCGAAGTAATCCAGCGGCTGCACATAGCCCGAGTCGAAGTAGCCGCCACCTTCGTCGAAAGTGATGAAGATCGCGGTGTCCTTGGCGTAGTCCGAGGCCTGGACCTGATCGACGATCTTCTTCGCGAAGCCTTCGAACAGGTTGAGCTTGGACGACGACGGGTGACCGTCGGTGAAGCCGCTCGGCTTGACGATGGAGACCGCCGGCAGCGAGTGCTTGGAGAGGTCGGAGTACAGATCAACCGAGTCCTTGATGTGGGCTGCGACCTGCTCCGGGTGCGACATGATCGAGGTGTCGTACTGGAACGGATTGCAGATGTTGCAGTACTCGTCGGCGGTCGGGCCGGCGACACCCCAGTTGAGCTGGTAGGGATCGTTGACGTAGTTGTTCCACTGGTCGCCGTAATATTTCCAGGAGATGTTGCGCTCGTTCAGGCTGTCGCCGATGCTCTTGCGGGTCGACGGCGGGATCGTGAACGGCGTGTTGGACGGGTTGGTGTCGGTGTAGGCGTTCTTGCCGTTGCCGAAATAACCGGGATTGTAGTTGTTCAAGAGATAATAGTGGCCCGGCTCGCAATTCGCGTTGATCCGGATTCCCTTCAGATAGTCCAGGATCGGCTTGACGCCGGGCTGGGTCGCATCCGAGCAGTCGCTATAGGAGCCGCCGCCGGACACCGGGCTCGTCTGGTAAGGCGCCGGGAAGCCGCCATTGCCGCCGGCGCCGTAGCCGTCCTCGGTGTACCAGTTGTTGGTGCCCATTGCCGGATTCGGATTCTCGATTTCATGCACGATGCCGGCGTCGGGCGTACCGCCGAAGACCTGCGTGCCGTTCGGCGGGACCGCGGCGTTGCCGTAGGTGTCGCTGAAGTAGATCATGTCGGCATGACCGAGCATGATGTGGTTGGCACCGGTGCCGCCGTTGACGGACTGATGGAAGTTGTCGCTCATCGCGTATTTCTGCGCGAGCGAGGTGAAGTAGGGCACGTCACCCTTCTGCACATTGTAGAAGCCGAGTGCCGTCGAACCCTCGCCGGTGGTCGTTGCGGTCGGCGAGTACTGCGTGGAGAAGTTGGAGGGCTGCGCCGCGCCGTCTGCGCCGGCACCGACGGTCACTTCGACCCAGGCGAACAGGTTGGCGCCGCAACCCGACGGATTGTCGCGGCTGGCCGCCGAGTGGCTGCAGTTCAGCTGCTGCCACATCTGGTAGAAGCGATGCACCGGGCTTGCCGAATAGGCATCGTAGGGCATCGCATCGCCGTTGGTGAGCTGGAACGGACCGGCCGGCAGCGTGCCGACATTGCTGATGCGCTGGTCGGGGGTGTGCGAGGTCTGGCCGGTGCCGCCGGACAGGAGGAACTGGTAGTACTCGGACGGCAGGCCGGATTCAGACTGCTGCGCCAGCGCAAGCGACGCCTCGCAGGTGGTGATCGGCGAGCTGCCGCATTTGTTGGGGATGTAGGAGACCTTGGGGCCGCCGACCTGAGGAGCAGGCAATTGATCGTTCGGGAAGTTCTGCTTCGGCGGGCTCAGCAGGAACGCATCGGTCAGGCCGGTATCCGTCGCCGCCTGCTGATGCGCCTTCTCGAAGTTCGGCCCGGGGACCGCGTTCTTGTTGTGATCGAGCTTGACGATGCCCTGCGAGAGCAGGTTGAACACGCTCTGGTCGCGCCGTTCGGGCACGTAGGTCGCGAACACGTGGTCGAAGCTGCGGTTCTCGCCGACGATGACGATCACGTGCTTGATCGGCGTCCGGGTCTCGTGTCCACCGTGGTGATTCGAATCCTCCGCAAGCACCGGGCCGGCGGTGAATTGACCCAGCGCAAGTGCGCTGAGGGTGAGGCGGCATCCCTGCAGCCAACGTGACTTGTGCCTGTCGCGCATTAAAGCTCTCCTTTTTGCTCATTGAGCGGCTTGATGGAACTTGCAGTGTCTCTCGGCACGACCTTGATCCGCCCCATCATGCCGCCGTCCTCATGTTCGAGGACGTGGCAGTGGTAGACGAAGGTGCCGACGATGTTGGGATCGCGGAAATCCATGCGCAGGCGCACGCTCGGGTATTTCAGCATCCGCCCGTTGTAGTAGGGCACGTTGACGGTATCGCGCAGGAACGGCTCGTTGACGGCGACGCCGGACCAGTCGAGCAGCTGGAAGTGAAGCTGATGGATGTGGAAATCGTGCAGCTCCATCGAGCGGTTCTCGATGATCCAGTCCTCGACGTCGCCTTGCCTCACGGTGATGTCGGGAACGTCCGATTGTGGGTCGAACGGCTTCGGGGTGTTGCCGTCGAGGGTCATGAAGAACTTGGTCGGACTGTTGGGATCGTTCGGATTCTCCGGCTGTTCGGAGAAGAACAGCTTTCTGACGCGCACCGGTGCGACGTTGCCGACCCACGGTCGCTCCGGTCGCGGCGGCGGCTCCGCGTGCGCGGGCAATGCGG